>NZ_JBHWGP010000011.1:0-229469 GCF_042733155.1 Streptomyces sp. NPDC059740
GACTCGACACCCACATGATCACCAGCGGCCATGCCTGTTCTGCGTCCAGGGTCGCCTCCGACAGAAGTCGACAAGCCGTCATATCCGGAACTCAACGGGTGAAACCATCCCACCTTGGCACTTCTCAAAGACCCTGAGTGGGCGAGTGAAGCAGCCCGGTAATGGCTGGGCCCAACTTCATGAAGTGCGGCATACCGTATATCGGCAGCTTCCAGGGGTAAAGAATCAGGCCGGTGCAGGAGCTCAGTGCGAGTAGTACTATCGGTGAGTGCAGCTGCAAGTGGCGGGAAGGCGAGGAAAACCCTCATGATCGAAGAGGTGCGCGGGGATCTCCTGGATGCTGAAGCTGAGGCTTTGGTGAATGCCGTCAACACCGTCGGCGTCATGGGGAAGGGTGTCGCTCTGCAGTTCAAGCGGGCATTCCCCGAAAATTATCGCTTCTACAAGTCGGCGTGTGAACGTGAGTCGCTTGCGCTGGGTGATGTCCTCGTTTATGACTCTGCCAGGCCGGGTCCGCGGCGTTACATCGTAAATTTCCCGACCAAGGGGCACTGGCGTTCTCGGTCCAAGTCGGCAGATGTCGAAGCGGGACTTCGCTCCCTGGTGAAGGCGATCAGGGACTACCGAATGCAATCTGTTGCGATTCCCGCCCTGGGGTGTGGCAATGGTGGCTTGGAATGGATCGAAGTCCGAAAGCTCATCTATGAGGCGCTGAGTGAATTGGAAGGGGTTTTGATTCTGCTTTACCCCCCTCAGGATGCTGCGGCGGTTTCGGCTACGTAGAGCCGGCGCTTCGAGGTTCTGGAACGTTGTTCTGGAACGTTGCATGCCGCTCCGCCTCGACCAGATGCTTCGCCGAGCCGCGACCCCTCGGGGAGCCGCGGCTTCCTCGGGCGCATCTGTGCCGCAGGTGATCTGCTCCGTCTCCGTGGAACGAAAGCGTTTTCATCCTCGGGTGCTCATGTGCGTCGCCGGTTGGTGGGGGCCGAGGGGGTTGTTAAAGCGGTGCAAGTCACTTGACTGTGTCGCGCCATACCGCCTCGAATTCCTCTTCGGTGATGACGAAAGCTGAGAATTCCGGTTCATTTTGAAAGTCTTCGATGGAGCCGAGTGGAATCTCTCCGAGCTCGGTCGGGGCCGAGGATGCATGTTCACTGGCCCAGCCCCATCGTCCGTCACGAAATCGCTCGACTTTTCGCGTCTCGTAACCATCTTCGCCGATCTCCGAGTAGATCGCAATCGGCTCTTCTGTGAATTCATGGTGCCAGAGCACTTTCCAGTACTGCATGGTCAGTTCTTCCCGTGCCGGATGATGCGGCCAGTGAGATCCAAAGGTCGATCTCCTGGGATGAGGAAAACATCTCTCCTTTCGGTGCCCTGCAGCACTTCCAGGTCGGAGACGTCGATTTCGATGAAGTGGGTGAACTTGTGCCACCCCCGCGGCGTGCGCAGAAAAGCGTACGAGAGTTGTCCGGGGCGTTTGTCTCCGGGTTTTATGTCAGAAAGATATTGGCCATCTCCGAAGCGAGCATCCTTAGGGTTGTTGTTTTTGGTGGAAGCCCACAGTTCGTTGCTGTCCAATATTTGTTCCAGTCTTTTCTCGTTGGTGTAGTGAAAAAGAGTGGATGGTTTAGGTTCGGCGGGTTGCGCGTCATGACATTCGGGAGCCAGTCCGCACGAGTCGCTCAGGGCGAGGGGATTGTGTACGTAGGTTGCGGGATTGGGGGCGGGGGGCAACCCCAGCGGATCCGCTGAAAGATACCTTCCCGCCCCCGGCTCGTAGTACCGGAAGTAGTTGTAATGCAGCTCCGTCTCGGCGTCGAAGTACTGCCCCGGAAAGCGTAGTGGCGTGTAGGCGGTGGCATCGCGGTTCCAGGTGGTGGTGCCCCATAGGGTGGCGCGAGTGTGCCAAGCGATGTCGCCTGATTCGGTGACGAGTTCGGTGGGGGTGCCGATGAGGTCGGTAACGATGGCGAAGAAGCGTTCGTCCACCTCGTCCTGCAGGGCGTCTACCAGCTCCTCCGCTGCCTCTGGCCGGTGCGCGAAAGCTTCGTTGCTTCCCTCCGCTGTTCGCCCCGGGCGCGCATGCGCCGCCGCTGTGTTCTGAGAAACCGGCGTGCTCACGGCAACGAAGGGGACGCCTTCGAAAGCGGTGACAGATGACGGCCGTGCGCTCTTCAGGCCCACCGCGAGATCAGAAGTGCCGTCCACCTCACCGGGGATCTTCCGCTCGGTCTGAGCAACAGGCGCCAGCCCGTCGTAGTCCCAAGTGAGCGCGACGGCAGGGGCGGTGCCTTCCCCTCGGGTCACCTGTTCGGTGACGGTCACCCCGTCCCAGGTGAAGTCGGTGCGCTCGACGACCTCCTGCTCCTCCGAGTCGGCACCTTTTACGCCCATGCGCAGCTTCGCCACTCGCCGCCCCAACGGGTCGTACAGGTACCGCCACACCGTCCCGTCCGGCGTGGTCACCGATGTCAGGCGATCCTCCGGGTCCCACGTGTAGCGCCAGGTCTCCGGCTTCCGCGACAGGCGGGTCTTCTGCCGCAGGGTGGTGCGGCCCAGGGCGTCGTACTCGTACCGGACGTTTCCGGCTCGGGTTATTCGCGTTCCCTCGTAGGCACGTTCGCCGCGGGCCGCCGAGCCCGGGTGCTTGGCGGGCCAGTCGGCGTGTGCCTGGTTGCCGGCGGTGTCGTAGGCGTAGGTCTCCGTCCAGCCCTCGGCCTGCACGCCGGTCACCCGGCCGACGCGGTCGAGTACGAAGGTGCGTGTCGATCCCGCCAACCGGTCGTGCAGGGAGACGAGGTTGCCGTCCGCACGGTAGCCGTAGGCGCGCTCCTGCAGAAGGTGGGGACCTGCCTGGCGGGCCTCGGCCTCCGGGTCGGGGACGCCGAGGAGGGCCTGGGAGGTGAGCCGGCCGGCCGGGTCCCAGACCTGGGCCAGCGTGACGCCCGCGCCGAAGGTCCGGACCGTCTCGCGGCCGGCCGCGTCGTGCGTGGAGGCCAGGGTGCGGCCGGCGGCGGTGAGCGAGATGCGGTTGCCGGCGGCGTCGTAGGCGTACTCGGTGCGGTGGCCCGTGGGGGTGGTACGCGCGGTGACGCGCCCCAGAGCGTCGAAGGTGCGGTGCAGCGTCCTGCCGTTCACGGTCTCGGACGTCTGCCGGCCCAGCCGGTCGTATCCGTACTCCACGCGCGCGTCCGGGCAGGCCACCGAACGCAGTCGGCCGGATTCGTCGTAGTCGTAGGTCGTGATCTTGCCGGCGGCGTTCTTGTCGATGACCTGGCCGAGGACGTCGTAGGTGATCGTCCTCGTCTCGCCCAGCAGGTTGGTGCGAGAGACGAGCCGCCCTGCCCGGTCGTGGGCGTAGGACAAGACCCGGCCGTCGAAGTCGGACTCCGATATCAGGCGTCCCACCGCGTCGAACCCGTAGTCCCAGGTGAGCCCCTGCGGGTTGGTGACCCGGGTCAGCCGCAGCTCGGAGTCGTGGGTGAACTCGTAGCGGGTGCCGTCGGGGTCGGTGCGGGCGGCGAGCAGGTCGAAGTGGGTGTACTCGAAGTGGGTCGTCCGGCCGACGGCGTCGGTGTGGCTGAGGCGGTTGCCTTCCCCGTCATAGGTCCAGCTCTCGGTTGCCCCCAGGGGATCTGTCCGGGTGGCCGGTTGGCCCTCGGGCGTCCAGGTGAAGCGTGTGCCGGCGCCGGTCGGGTCGGTGCTGGCGACCACCCGTCCGAACGCGTCCCGTTCGAGGACCGTCCGGTTGCCCAAGGGGTCCGTGACGGTCAACGGGAGACCGGCTCGGTCGCAGGTGAGGTGGCTGGTGTTGCCGAGCGGGTCGGTGACCGTGGCGAGGTTGCCGCGCGCGTCGTACCCGTACCGGGTGGCGGCGCCCGCCGGGTCGATCACGGCGGTCAGGTTGCCGTGCTCGTCGTACTCCCGTAGCCAGCGTGTGCCGTCAGGCCCCGAGGTGGCGACAGGATGCCCGTCCTCGTCGTACTCCGTAACCACCGTGGACCCGTCCGGAAGCGTGACGCTCAGCAGGCGTCCGGCCTCGTCGTAGGCGTACCGCGTGGTGTTGCCGAGCGGGTCGGTGACCGAGGTGACCTGGTCGTGGCGGTCGTAGGTGGTGCGGGTGGTGGCGCCGGTCGGGTCGGTGACGGCGACGACGTTGAGGTCGTCGTCGACGTGGTGGACGGTGCGGGCGTCGAAGCTGTCGAAGGTGACGGTGGTGCGCAGCCCGGTCTCGGGGTCGCGCTCGCCGAACTGGAGCCGGGCGCGGAGGTGCCCGGCGGCGCCGCCCTGGCTGGTGCAGCGGTCCTTCTCGTCGTAGGCGAAGGAGAAGTGGCTGTCGTTGCTGTCGGTCCAGGAGGTGATGCGGCCCTCGGCGTCGTAACCGAAGTGCAGCGGTGCGCCGGTGGCCTTGGTGACGGTGGTGAGGTTGCCGGCCTCGTCGTAGGCGTAGGTGCGCAGCAGCTGGTCGGTGCCGTCCTCGGCGGCGCCGGCGAGGTGCAGAGCGGTGATGCGCCCGATTTCGGCGTCCGTGGTGAGCAGGAGGCGGTAGCCGCCGCTGTGTGTGATGGCGGTGGGCGCCCCGCTCTCCTGGTCATGGTCGAAGGTGATGTGGTTGCCGTGGACGTCGGAGATCTCGTCCAGCAGGGCCCGGTGCTCGCCCCGTGGGGTGTAGTACCAGCGGGTCCCGTCGGCCGGGTCGGTCAGGATGTAGTCGCCGTCCTGCGTGCGCTGAAGGGTCCGGCGTGAGCCGGTGGCGGGGAGGACGGGGGTGCCGTCCTCGTCCGGGTGCGGGTAGGCCAGCAGCTGCCCGTCGCGGCCGACGACGATGACGCCCTCGGAGTCGATCTCCAGCCGCTGGTCGGCGGTACTGGCCCAGGTCGGACCGAACCAGCCGCCGGCGCGGTAGGACGACTCGAAGGTGCGGGAGAAGACCAGCGGCGGCGCACCGGGCAGGGTGATGTCGGTGGCGGGCAGGATCATGCGGCCGGTGGCCAGGTCGACCGGTTCGAGGCCGAGCTTCTTGCAGTCGAAGTCGCGTCCGGTGTTGCGCAGTCCTTCGTCGCCGTTGACGGCCTGCCGGGCCCGGGAGCCGGCTGCCCCGCCCCCGCCGCTTCCCCCTCGGCCACCGCCGAGGTGGGGTGACTTGGGCACGTCCTTGTCCGCCCCGCCGAGGATCTTCTTCAGTTCGGCGGCGTGCTTGGCATCAGCCTCCGCGTGGTTCTTCGCCACCGTCTTCAGCCGGTTGCCGGCCGAGTGGTAGAGGTCCTGGATCGCCTTGCCGGCGTCCTTGGCGATGGTCTTGCCGACCTTCTCGGCACCGTCCTCCAGCGCCTTCACGATGCGGTTGCTCACGCGAAGCTCACCGTCGCCATCCGGCCCTGGAACTCCTCGGTGTGCGCCACGATCTTCTGCGCGTGGCGGTGGAAGACCTCGGAGCGGGCGTGGAGCGCTTCGGGGTCTATGGAGAACTGCTGGCCGGCGCCCCCGCCACCTCCGGCTGAGACGCCCAGCGCCGACTCGGCGGCCTGGAAGACCATGCCGCTGACCGCGCGGCCCACCGTCTCCGCCAGCGGGTTGATCGCCGCCTCGATCACCTGGCCGATGATGTAATGCTCCAACTGCTCTTCCAGGAACTTCGTCAGCTTCTTCGCCGCAGCGATCACCAGCGCCTCAGCCGCCTCCGCCGCTCCCAACGTGGCCACCGCCGCGGCCTGGTCGGCTATGAACGTCACGGCCAGTGCGACGAGTTCGCCGATCGCCTCCAGCTTCATCGCCACGATCGTGTCGGCCGCCAGGTCCAGGGCGGTCGCCACGGTGTGGCAGGCGTTGACCAGCTCCTGCATGTGCGAGTCGGACAGCTGCCCCCACTTGGACAGGAGCGCCTCGTAGGACGCCCCCTGGTAGACGTCCGCGAGCTGCTTGACGCTCGCGGTCGAGTCCTTGTGGGTGTCGTCCACCTTGTCCGCGAAGTCCCGCACGTGCTGCCCGAACTCGCGCACCTTGTCCTCGTTGACGTCCGGCCAGTTCACCCCGATGAACTGAAGGAACGACACCACCACTTCAGGCAGTTCGATCGCCATCCCCCGCATCCCCCTTCTGTGACGGGCGCGGTGACGGTACGCGCCCACACGGACACCAGACCGTGTGGGTGAGTAGGGACTCAACCAATGCTCTGCCAACCGGAGGTAAAGCCACTTGTGGCGACACGTCTCCCACAGGACGCGGAGTCGGACCGGGGGAGGCCACCTCCCCCGGCACCCGCCGCCCGCGCCGCCGCTGCCGGGGGCCCCGCTCGGTCACCGCCGCCGGGGGCCCCGCGCCGCCGCTGCCGGGGGCCCCGTTCCGTCACCGCCGCCGGGGGCCCCGCGCCGCCCCCGGCTACGGCCCCGGTGACGCCCCGCGCTCACAGCCTTTCGACGTGCTTCTCCGGCAGGGCGACCCCTCGCGTGTCCAGCAGCAGCCGCGCGTGTTCGGCGATGCGGTCCACGTCGTAGGCGCTGTGGGCCTGGAGGAGGATGACGAGGTCGGCGTCGGCGGCGGCCTGTTCGACGGGGTCGGGGGCTGCCGGGACGGGCCGGCCGTCCACCTCCCACCCGGTGACGTGCGGGTCGTGGAAGAGCACCTGGGCGCCGAGGCCGAGGAGGCGCTTGGCGACGGGGCGTGCGGAGGTCTCGCGCTGGTCGGAGATGTCGGCCTTGTAGGTGACGCCGAGCAGCAGCACGCGGGAGCCGGTTAGGGTCTTGCCGCTGCGGTCCAGGAGCTGTTGGGCGCGCTCCACGACGTACCGCGGCATGCGGGTGTTGATCTCCTGCGCCAACTCGACCATGCGGAAGGGGTAGCCGAGGGTGCGCACCTTGTGGGCGAGGTAGTTGGGGTCGATCGGTATGCAGTGTCCGCCGACGCCCGGGCCGGGCCGGAACGCCTGGAAGCCGAAGGGTTTGGTGGCCGCGCAGGAGATGGCGTCCCACAGGTCGATGCCGAGTTCGTGGCAGAAGATCGCCATCTCGTTGACCAGGGCGATGTTGACGTGGCGGTAGGTGTTCTCGATGAGTTTGGCCATCTCGGCCTCGCGTGCGCTGCGGGCTCGGACCACGGTTTCGACGAACCGGCCGTAGAAGGCGGCGGCGGCCTCGGTGCAGTGCGGGGTGAAACCGCCGACGATCTTCGGGGTGTTGTGGACGCCGTAGTCCTGGTTGCCGGGGTCGACGCGCTCCGGGGAGAAGGCGAGGTGGAAGTCGGCTCCCGCGGTGAGGCCCGAGCGCTCCAGGATCTCCCGGACCACCTCGTCGGTCGTGCCGGGGTAGGTCGTGGACTCCAGCACGACCAGGGTGCCGGCGGTCAGGTGGCCGGCGATGGTGCGGCAGGCGTCCTCGACCATGTGCAGGTCCGGTCCGCCGGAGGCGGAGAGGGGGGTGGGGACGCAGACCACGACGGTCGAGGCGTGGGCGATGGCCCCGCTGTCCGTGGTGGCCGTGAAGCCTGCCGTCAGCATCGCGGCGACGTCCTCGTCGGCGACGTCGTCGACGTGGGAGACGCCGGCACCGAGCCGGGCCACCACCTCGGGGCTGCGGTCCAGGCCGGTGACGCGCAGGCCCGCACGGCAGGCCTCCCGGGCGAGTGGGAGCCCTACGTATCCCAGGCCGATGACCACGAGGTCGTTAGGCATCTTGGTTCCTCTCCACTGGGGATGGTTGTTCCCGGGACGGCTGGGGTGCGACGGTTGCGGTGCGCGGCCCGAGGAGGGCCGCGCCGACGGCCGGCAGCAGGAGCAGGCTCAGGGAAACGGTGTGGTTGACGGGGTCGGAGCCGCCGGCGGCCACGCCGGCGTTGAGTGCCGCGGAGGCGAGCGCGACCGCGATCACCTGTCCGAGGTTCTGGGCCGTCTGCATCGCGCTGCTCGCCTGGCCCTGCTGGTCGCTGGGACTGTGGGCCAGGGAGAGCACGGTGAGGGACGGGGCGAGGAGGCCCATGCCGAGCGCGGCGGCCACCATGGCGGAGGCCGGGAGCACGGCGGGGGTGTCCAGGAGCGTTCCACCGGCCGCCAGGAGGACCGCGACGGCCAGCAGGCAGGCGCCGGCGACCACGAGGTGGTGGCGCGGCCGGCCGTGCAGCCAGTGGCCCTGGACCCAGGAGGACGCGGCCCAGGCGACGGCAGCGGCGGTGAAGACGAAGCCCACGAACACCGGGGACGCCCGGTGGCCGGTGATGAGGAGGAGCGGGACGAACGCCTCCAGGGTGAAGTAGACGCCGGAGGCGAAGCCCCTGAGCAGCACGGTGACGGGCAGGCCGCGCGCCGCCTTCCAGGTGCCGGGCGGCAGGATGCGGGGCGCGTAGCCGAGCAGCAGGGCCATGCCCACCACGGCGAAGGGCAGGTGGTGCAGGTCCCAGTCGGCCACCCCGTACTGCCCGAGTGCGGCGGCGACGCTGACCACGACCGCGACGGCGAGGGGCGGGCGGCGGCGGGCGGTGGCCGGGGGCGAGGTGTGCCAGGCGTGGCGGCGCAGGACCCGGACGGTGACGAGGGCGGGGACGACGGTGAGGGCGGCGAGGCCGTAGAAGACCCCGCGCCAGGACCACCACTCGGCGACGAGCCCCGCCAGCGGTGGTCCCGCGAGGGAGGGGACCACCCAGCAGGTGCTCATCAGTGCCAGGGCCCGCGGACGCAGGTTCTCGGGCAGGAGCTGGCCGATGGCGGTGTTGAGGCAGACCGCCACCATGCCGCCGGACACGCCGTCGAGGAACCGTCCGACCGCCAACTGCCAGACGCTGGTGCTGGTTGCCGAGACCAGCAGGGTGACCACCGCCAGCAGGGTGGCCGCCGCCAGGGGCCGGTGGGCGCCGGCGCGGTCCGCCCAGTCGCCGCCCAGGATGCCGCCCAGCAGGCTCGCCGCGACGAAGCAGCAGGCCACCAGCGGGTAGAGGGCCACGCCGTCCAGTTCTGCGGCGGCGGTGGGCAGCGTCGGGACGACCGCGAGGGCGGCGAACCCGGTGAGGAACATGACCGTCGCGAAGGAGGCGACGGCGACCCGGTAGGGCCCGTTCCACAGGCCCGCGGCCGTCCCGGGTGCCGTGGCCCGCAGCCCCTCAGCCACGACCGGGTGGCGCGTACGCGTTCGCCTCGGCGCCGTGGGTGTCGCAGGCCAGCCACTGTGCCTGGGCGCGGGCGCCCTGCGTGAGGTCGGCCGTCGGACGCCAGCCGGTCTCGGCGGTCAGGAGGCCGGTGGAGACCAGCGGCCGGTCCGGCCCGGGCGTGGCCGCGGGCTCCCACGGAGTGCGGCGGGCGACCGTGGTGACCAGCTCGGCCAGCGTCCCCTCGGTGAAGCCGGCCGAGGACACGTTGTAGACCGGCGACAGGGCCGGGCGGGACACCAGCGTGGCCAGGGCGGTCGCCAGGTCCCGGTGGTCCAGGAGCTGGTGGCGTCGTCCGCTCACCAGGTGCATGGCGCGGCGCGTCCAGGCCAGGTGCATCCACTCGGCGAGGACGCCGTCCCGCGGTGCGTGCGGGCCGACGACCTCCGTGAGCCGCAGGACCTGCACTGTCGCACCGGTGGACCGTCCCCAGGCGCGGCACTCCTCCTCCTCGTCCCACCAGGCACGGGCCACCGGGTCGGCGGGGGCCGTGGCCGGCGCGGCCTCGGTGCACTCGCTCTCCGCACAGCCCCGGTAGACGGCGGCCGAGCCGAGGTAGACCAGGCGGTGGACGCCGGCGCGGCCGGCCTTCGCCAGGGTCTCGGCCAGGGTGCCGGGGGTGGCGGGGTCGCCCAGGTGCACGACCGTGGTGGGGCGCGGGTCGGCCTGACCCAGGTCCGCCAGGTAGGCCGCGCCGCAGTCGGCGTCCTCCAGGAGCCGGGCGAGCCGGCTGCCGAAGGCGGCGTCCCCGCCCGTGACGGCGAGGGTGGCGGCCGGGCGGGAGAGCTGGGCGCCGGCCTGTGCGCGGTGGGCGGCGCGGCCGGCGGTGAACGCCGCAGTGGCCAGGTCGCGGACGAGGGGGATCATCGTCTGCAGCTCGGTTCCGGTGTAGTCCTCGCACAGGCCGCCCGGGCCGAGCGACTCCATGACGGCGGCGAGCACGGCGGGGTCCGGGTCGGGGGCCTTGAGGTCCTCGACGGCCGCCCCGGTGGCGAAGCCGGTCAGCCACACCTGGTGGCAGACCTCTTCGGGGAGGCCGGGGCGGGCCGTCGCCTCGTAGGCCCGGCGGGAGCTCTCCGCGAGGCCGATGCGCCGCAGGTGCCGCTCGGTCTCGGTGTACTCCACCTCGCCGCCGTACCGGACGGCACACTTGGCCTCGCCGTACTGGTAGAAGGGGACGACGGGGAAAGTGGCGCAGTCGTACGTCGAGGGGGCCTCGGCACGGGCGCTGTAGAAGGTCGCCCGCCGCCACCCGTGGGTGCTGTTTCCGGCGATGCTCGGTACGTCGTCGTGGTCGACGGTGCTGGGAACGGCGAGCCGTACCGGGATGCCCAGGGAGGCCAGGTACCGCTGTATGACGACGTCGTAGGGCCAGCCCCCGCCGTGCGCGGCGGCGAAGGCGGCGTAGCCGCGGGCCGCGTGGGCGGGGAGCATCAGCGCGAGGGAGGGGACGTGCTCGTCGACGGCGTACGCCCACTGAGCGCCGGTCAGCGCTCCCAGGCGCACGACACCGCTGTTGCGACCCTCCCAGCCCTCGTAGAAGGCGACCGCCTCGTCCGGCACGGCGGCGGCGACCTTCTCCACGTAGGCGAAGAAGCCCTCGGCCGGCAGTACGTCGTCCTGGAGGACGAGGTGGTGGGTCGCGTCCTCGCCGACGCAGCTCCAGGACGGGTCGGCGGTGCGCAGGGCCGTCGGGGGGCCGCTGGGGTCGGGGTCGGTGACCACGCGGATGCGGCCCGCGGGGTCGGTGGCCGCGAGCGCCTCGGCGGCCTGCGTCCTTCGGGGGTGCGTCATGACGGCACCGGTCAGGGTGACGGAGCTCAACGTTTCCTCTTCTCGGCCGATCACCACCGGGCGGCGCCTGCGGCCGACCGGGTGCTGCACTGTCGTGGGCGGGCTCCTCGGCGGCGCGTGCCGGCGCCGCGGGTGGCCCGGGACGTCGTCAGGCCTCGCCGGCCTCGGAGTTGCGGACCTGCCGCACGTTCTCCTTCAGGCCGTGGTCGGCGCCCTGCTCCCGCTCCAGCCGGATCATGGCCGCGGGGCGGTAGTTGAGGATGTACGCCCGCCGGGTGCCGTCGGTGGTGTTGCCCCGGGAGGAGTGCAGGGTCGAGCCGGAGTGGGCGACGGCCTGGCCGGCGGTGAGCGGCACCGCGGTGGCGCCGGGCTCCTGTTCGGAGCAGTCGCACTCGATGTTCTTGCCGTCGCTGGTCGGCCGGTGGGGGCGGAGCGGCTGCCGGTGCGAGCCCTTGACGTACCACATGCAGCCGTTGTCGACGGTGGCGTCGTCCAGGGCCACCCAGAGGGAGACGGCCCGGTGGTCGGGCATGTCGACCCAGTAGGCGGCGTCCTGGTGCCAGGGGGTGGGGACGGCGGTGTGCGGCGCCTTGTGGATCATCATGTCGAAGTCGAGCTCGGCGTCGGCGCCGATGAGTTCGCGGGCGATCCGCAGGGCGGTGTCGTGCAGGGGGAGGTCGCGCAGCGGCGGGTGCAGCGCGGACGGCCACATGATCTGGGTGATGTTCTCCCGCACGCCTTCCCGGCGCGGCACGTGGGAGCCGAGGTCGGACCTCTTGTCCCCGGTCTCGATGTCGCCGCTGAGCAGGCGGTCGTAGATATTCCGGTACGTCTCCAGGTCGTCAGGTGAGATCACCTCTCCGACAGCCGCGAAGCCGTCGGTAAGAAACTTCTCTGCGACATCGGTGATGACCTCGGTGGTCACGGAAGGGTCCTCTCTTCGCGGGCATGACGGAAGAGGACCTGAATGCCTCCCCCGTTGAATGGCATGGTGATCACCGGTGCCGGACGGGAAGCCCCGAACCGCACCGGAGTTGGTCTGGACCAAGAACCTACGGCCGGTGCCGGGCGCGGTCAACCGGGTTGATGTGACGGGTGGTTCTCCGAGTGGTGGGTGGTGCAGCAAACGGAAAGGGACGTTCCGCCTCCGGGGGTGTCAGGAAAGCGAAGAAAAGATCTCCACGGCTGCCCGGGTGTGAGGAAAAGGGGTTAGCATCCGCGGTTTGGTGGCGCGTTGGCGACACCTGTGTCGCACGTGACCGAATTGCCCTGCAAGGGAACTCCCGAGTAGTGCGAATGACGCGATGACGAATGCGAAGGTGAGAAGTGAACACACCCCGGAAAACGGACGATGTTCTCGGCGGGGGCGAGGCACTCGGTGCGGGCGGAGCTCACCACGGGGGTGCGGGCCGCGACGCGGACGAGGGGCTCCGGGTGCGGGTGGCCGTGCGCCGGAACCCCTACCCGCACCTGCTCGGGGACGGTGACTTCTCCGACCTGCTGTCCGAGCTCGGGGCGCGGCGTGCCGCCAGCATCCGGGAGAACCACCGCGCCGCCGCCGGGCAGGCGCCGCGCGGCCCCTACCCGCGGCCGGCCATGGGCTTCGTCGTCCTGGACCCCACGGCCGACGCGTGGGTGCCGCACGCGGAGGCCGTCATGGCCGCCGTCACCGTCGGCGAGGACGCCCGGCAGTACCTGCCCCGAGCGGCTGCCAAGGCGGCCACCCACCGCCGGCTGGGCCGCAACAACGGCGAGGCGGTGCACACCGATCCCCACCTGCTGACCGCCGGCGACTTCCGCTACGGCCACTCGGCCGAGGTGCGCGGGCTGATCGTGGCCGCCAGCTCGCAGACGCCCGACCAGGACCTGTACGAGGCGTCCCGGCTGGCCTCGGACCTCGTCGAGGAGATCGGCCTGCGGTACCGCCGGTTCGAGTGGCGGCACGGCGAGACCGACTGGTTCTCCGCCGCGGACGAGCCCGGCCGGACCTTCGGCGGGATGGTCGACTGGTTCCCCGCCTGAGCAGCCCTCGCCGAGGCGGGCGCCGGGAGCCGTCGCCCGGGCCGGTGGCGCTTCGCGCACGGGGAAGCCGTCGCCCGGGCCGGTGGCCCTTGGCGCACGGGAACCGTCGTACGGGCCGGTGACGAGGCCGGTGGTGCCTTACGCGGCGGCGGACCGCGGTGCTCGCCGCGTCCCGCTGTCGGTGGGGTACGCCATGATGGCCGGGACGGCAGGACGCAGACGGGGCGGCGGCCCCTCCGGCAGCGGGCGGCGGGTGCTTCCCGGCGCGGCGACCGGGGGAGGGGCGGCGCCGGGACGGACAGGGCACGGATGGCGGCACAGCGGAAGGCGAACGGCCCGGTCAGGCGGGTGCAGCGGCCACAGGTGCGGCTGCCGGAGCTGAGGCCGGCCCCGGCCGCCGGGCTGTCGGTGGAGGGGGACCACGACGGCGAGGAGTTCGCCGACGCCGACCTCTCCGCCCAGTCCGGCCTCGGCGCCCGGTTCCTGGACTGCGCCCTGCGCCGGTGCGCCCTGGACGAGACGGAGCTGACGCGGGCCCGGTTCGTCGACAGCGTGCTGGAAGGGGTGCGGGGCGTGGGCACCGACCTGAGCGAGGCCACCCTGCGGGACGTCGAGGTGGTGGACGCCCGGCTGGGCGGGGCACGGGCGTGGGGTGCGGTGCTGGAGCGGGTGGTGGTCCGCGGCGGGAAGCTCGACTTCCTGAACCTGCGGGGCGCCAGGCTGCGGGACGTCGCCTTCGAGGACTGCGTCCTGCAGGAGGTCGACCTCATGGACGCCGTGCTGGAGCGCGTCTCCTTCGACCGCTGCACGCTGGAGCGCGCCGACCTCACCGGCGCCCGGCTGACCGACGTCGACCTGCGGGGAGCGAGCCGCCTGGAGGTGACCCGCGGCATCGACCGGCTGGCCGGAGCGGTGATCCGCACCGATCAGCTCATGGAACTCGCGCCGGCGTTCGCGGCGCAGCTGGGGGTGCTGGTGGAGTAGGCGGTGGCCGGCTCAGACCCGCGGGTGGCGGACCAGCAGGTCCCACACCAGCGGGTTGTCGCCGAGTCCCTCGTGCATGTCGGTGAGATCGGCGACCAGGTCGTGCAGGAAGTCGCGGGCCTCGCGGCGCAGCGCCGCGTGGCCGAAGGTCAGGGGCTCCTCGCCGGCGGGGGACCAGTCGGCGCTCACGTCGACCCAGCCGAAGCGGCGGGCGAAGAGCAACCGGTCCGCGGACTCGGTGAAGTCCAGCTCGGCGTAGTGCGTCCGCGAGGACCGGCTGCCCAGCGGGTCCCGGTCCAGCCGCTCGACGATGTCGCACAGCGCCCACGCGAAGTCCAGCACGGGCACCCATCCCCAGGCTGTGGACAACTCGCGGTCGGACTCGGTGTCGGCCAGGTACACGTCCCCGCTGAACAGGTCGTGGCGCAGCGCCCGGACGTCCGCGGTGCGGTAGTCCGTCTGCGGCGGGTCCGGGAAGCGCGGGGAGAGGGAGTAGCCGAGGTCGATCACCCCTCGATGGTGTCACGGCCCCGCCCGGGCGGAACGCCCCGCACGCCTCCCGGGGCCGCCCCGCACACCCACCGGCCGGAACCGCTCGGCAGGCGACCCCTCGCCCCCCGCGGCGGTTCCCGCAGGCCGCTCCCGGTGGCCGCGCCGACGCGGAGGCGGGCCCCGGACCGGGCCGGCGGCCCCCGGGCTCAGGCGGTGGTGAGGGCGAGCGAGACGTTGTGCCCGCCGAAGCCGAAGGCGTTGACCACAGCTGCGCCCCAGTCGCCCCGGCGCGGGGCACCGGAGACCAGGTCGAGGTCGATCGCCGGGTCCGGCCGGTCCAGGTTGCGGATCGCGGGCGTGACGCCCTCGCGCAGGGACAGCACGGCGGCCACCGCGCCGAGCGCACCGGAGGCGCCCAGCAGGTGGCCGGTCATCGACTTGACAGCGGTGACCGCGGGACGGGTGCCGAGCGCCTCGGCGACGGCCTTCGCCTCCGCGAGGTCGCCCTGGGGCGTGGAGGTGGCGTGCGCCTGCACGAGGCCCACGTCGGCGGCGTCCAGGCCGCCCGCGGCCAGCGCGGCGCGCATCGCCCGGGCCTGCCCCGCGGGGTCGGAGGCCGTGATGTGTCCGGCGCTGGAGGTCACACCCGCCCCCGCCAGGGCCGCGTGCGCCCGGGCCTGCCGGGCCCGGGCGAAGCCGGCGCGTTCCAGCACCAGCACGGCGGCGCCCTCGCCCAGCACGAAGCCGTCACGGCCCGCGTCGAACGGGCGGGAGGCGCCCCGGGGGTCGCCGTGGGCGGTGGACAGCGCCGTCATCTGCCCGAAGCCGGCGAGCGGCAGCGCGTGCAGACAGGCCTCGGTGCCTCCGGCGACCACCACGTCGGCCCGGCCCAGCCGGATCAGGTCCAGGGCCGTGGCGAGCGCCTCGGCCCCGGAGGCGCAGGCGCTGACGGGGGTGTGCACCCCGCCGCGGGCCCCGAGGTCGATGCTCACCCAGGCCGCCGGGCCGTTGGGCATCAGCATCGGCACCGTGTGCGGCGAGACCTTGCGGGGGCCCGCCGCCTCCAGCACGTCGTCCTGCCCGAGCAGGGACAGGACGCCGCCGACTCCGGTGCCCACCACCACGGCCAGCCGTTCCGGGTCCACCTCCGGCCGCCCCGCGTCGGCCCACGCCTCCCGGGCGGCCACCAGCGCGGTCTGCTCACAGCGGTCCAGGCGCCGGGCCTCGGTGCGCGGCAGCACCGTCGCCGGGTCCACGCGGAGGCGGGCCCCGAGGCGGGACGGGAGCGGGGCCGCCCAGTCGTCCGTGAGCACCTCGACCCCGGACTCGCCGGCGAGCATCGCCGACCAGGTCGACCCGACGTCACCGCCGAGCGGCGTGGTCGCGCCCAGCCCGGTCACCCAAACCCCTGCGTCCATGCGTGACTTCCCTTCCGTGAACACCGTCCGCGCCGCCCGCCGGGCCCTTCCCGGGGCGCGGCAGGCGACCGCACCGCCCCCGCCGGGGAGGCCGGGGCGATGCACGCAAGGTAGCCAGCCAACCGTCTGGTTGGCTATGTAGGATCGTGTCATGACCGGTAGTGATGCACTTGTGGGAGTCCGCAGCCGTCTGCTGGCCGCCGCCCGCGTGGAGTTCGCCGCGCACGGCATGGGGGGCGCCCGCGTCGCCCGCATCGCCGAGCAGGCGGGCGTCAGCAAGGAACGGATCTACGGCCACTTCGGCAACAAGGAGAAGCTCTTCGAGGCGGTGGTCTCCGAGACGCTGCGCGAACACGCCGAACTGCTCGGCCCCCCGTCCGGGGACCTGGGCGAGTACGCCGGCCGCATCCACGACCTCCACCAGCGCAACCCCGAACTGCTCCGCCTGATGATGTGGGAGGCACTGCACTTCGGCACTGCGGCGCTCCCCGCCGCCCGGGAACGCACCGCCCGCTACCAGGAGATGGTGGGTGTCCTCGCCGACGCCCTGGGGCCGTGGGCCGACGGCCGGGCGGCGGGCACTCTGCTCGCCCTGCTCGGCATCGCCATCCTGCCCTCGGCCTTCCCGCAGATCACCGGTCTCATCCTCGGAACGGAACCCGGCGGCGAGGGCGGAATGCGCGGTGAGGAGCTGCGCGCCGGCATCGTCGACCTGGCCCGCCGGATGACCGGCACGGGCGCCGCCGGAACCGACCTCGCCCCCGCCTGATCCGCCCCCCGCACCTGACCGTCCGGGGCTGCCGCCCGGGGCCGGGACGTGCGACGGCCGCCCGCCCCGCGCACGGGGCAGGCGGCCGTCGAGCGGAGGTCAGACGTTGACGCCGAAGTCCTGGGCGATGCCCGCCAGGCCGGAGGCGTAACCCTGGCCCACCGCGCGGAACTTCCACTCCGCGCCGTTGCGGTACAGCTCACCGAAGACCATGGCGGTCTCGGTGGCCGCGTCCTCGCTCAGGTCGTACCGGGCGATCTCGGACCCGCCCGCCTGGTTGACGATGCGGATGAAGGCGTTGCGGACCTGGCCGAAGTTCTGGCTCCGGTTGTCGGCGTCGTAGATCGACACCGGGAAGACGATCTTGTCGATCTCGGCGGGCAGCCCCGCCAGGTTGACGTTGATCTGCTCGTCGTCGCCCTCGCCCTGACCGGTGACGTTGTCGCCGGTGTGGACGATCGTCTGGTCCGGGGTCGCCTTGTTGTTGAAGAAGACGAAGTGCTGGTCGGAGTAGACCTTGCCGGCCGAGGTCACGGCGATGGCGCTCGCGTCCAGGTCGAAGTCGGTGCCGGTGGTGGTGCGGACGTCCCAGCCGAGCCCGACGGTGACGGCGGTCAGCCCCGGCGCCTCCTTCGTCAGCGAGACGTTGCCGCCCTTGGACAGGCTCACAGCCATGGGAAGTCCCTTTCCTCGGTTCTCGTGCCTTGGTGACGCGGTGTCGCCCCGTATGGCGCGACGGTGACGAAGCTACCGTCAACCACCACAACGTCGGCAGGGGACCGGGTGGTTCCGGATGTACCGGCCTGCCGGCGCCGCGGGCGCCCCGCAGCCCCGTCGGGCCCGGCGCGGGGGGTCCGGGCCGGCGGACGTGGTGGCGCCGTGCCGCACGGGGAGCCGCACCGCCCGCGCCGTGGCCGGCTGCGGCCCGGCCGCCCTGGAAACGCGGATGACGACGGCCGGTGGACGAGAGATCATGGGGGTATGTCCGGTCGCCATGTCATCCGAGGATCGGTCTGCCTCCCGGAGTCCGAACTCCTCTGGCGCTTCTCGCGCTCCTCCGGGCCCGGCGGGCAGCACGTCAACACCTCCGACACCCAGGTCGAGTTGCGCTTCGACCTGGCCGCCACCCAGGCCCTCCCCGAGGTGTGGCGGGAGAGGGCACTGGCCTGGCTCGCCGCGCGCGGCCGGCTGCTGGAGGGCGGGGTGGTGGCGGTGCGCGCCTCCGAGCACCGCTCGCAGTGGCGCAACCGCGAGATGGCGGCCACCCGCATGGCGTCCCTGCTGGCGGAGGCCACCGCGCCGCCCCCCAAGGCTCGCCGTCCCACCCGCACGCCCCGCGGCGTCAACGAACGCCGCCTACGGGAGAAGAAGCAGCGGGCCGAGACCAAACGCGGCCGTTCGGGGCGCGGCTGGACCTGAGGCGCAGACGCCACGGGGCCGGGGGCGGGCGCCCGCGGCACGCCGCCGGCCCGGGCCCCAGCGGCCGGCTCCCGTGGGCCGGGTCAGGCCAGGTGCCGGTAGGAGCCCCGGAAGTAGGCCAGGGGGCCGTCCTTGGTGGTGGCCGTGGTCGTGGCCAGCACACGGCCGATCACCAGAGTGTGGTCGCCCGCGGTGACCCGCTGCTCGGTGCGGCACTCCAGCGTCGCCAGCGCGCCCTCGACGAGCGGTGCACCGCTGTGCCCACCGCGCCGGACGGGCAGGTCGGCGAAGAGGAGGCGGTCGCTGATGCGGCCCTTCATGGCGAAGCGGCCGGCGATCTGCCGCTGCCCGGCGGTCAGCACCGAGGCCGCCCACAGCGGCTGCTCCGCCAGCAGGTCGTCCATCCGGGACCCCTCGCGCACGCTCACCATCACCAGCGGCGGGTCGAGCGAGACGGAGAGGAAGGAGGTGGCGGTCATGCCGACGTCCTCGCCGGCCGGGCCGTCCTCCACGTCGTGCGCGGTGACCAGGACGACCCCGGCCGCGAGCCGGGCCATGGCGGCGCGGAACTCGTCTTCACTCACCCCACCAGCATGCGGTACGGCAGTCGGTCGGGGCGCGGGCGGGGGCTGGGTGGCGGAGTCGTGGAACACGTCCGGAACGCTAGCCCGCCGGTCCACCGGCCGCATCGGGCGCAGGACCGAGAGAGACCTGGGTCGCAAGACCGGTGACGACCTCTGAAGACGCCAAGGACGTTGTGGAGGAGGCGTGTTCAGGAGTTGAGGGATCGGCGGGGTTACCCGCGTGAGGCTCCCGATTACCGGTCCGACCGTATGACATGAGTCACAGCAGGACTGTTTTGTTGACCCTGTGTGCCCGCCTGCACAGCTCACTGTGATTCAGTGGCGAGGGGAAACCGAAAGACCGAAATGCTGGAGTTGCTGTCGAGGTCTCGGGGAGCGCGGAACATGGAGACCGAGTCGGAGCCATATGTCCGTCTTGCGGCCCTCCGGCAGCTACACAAGGTGATCGCCGACCTCAACACCGCCCGCAGCCTCCCCGACACCGTCCAGGCGGTCGCGGACGGCGCGGTGCGGGGCCTGGGCTACGAGATGGCCGCGGTGAACCTGGTGCGGCCCGACGGTGACCTCGTCGTCGCGGCACTCGCCGGCGACAAGAACGCCGAGGCCCTCATGGCCGGACGCGTCGGCTCGCGTGCCGCCTGGGACAGGCGCCTGAAGATGGGCGAGCGCTGGGGGGACCTCCGCTTCGTCCCCCACACCGAGGGCTGGGTGCTCGACGACGACGACGTGCCGCAGTGGCGCCAGGCCGGCCCCGAGCCCCGCTTCCCCGACGAGTGGCACCCCGACGACCGCCTCTTCGCGCCCCTCCACGAGCCCGCCCCCGGCGGCGAGCTCCTCGGCGTTCTCTCCGTCGACCGCCCTGCCAGCTGGCGCCGCCCCGGCCCCTGGGCGCAGGAGGCCCTGAGCACCTACGCCCACCAGGCCGCCATAGCCATCACCAACGCCCGGCTGCGCTCCAACATGCAGCGCGCCCTCGTCCGGCTGGAGCGGGAGCAGCAGGCGCTGCGGGCCAGTGAGGAGAGCTTCCGGCAGGCCTTCGAGTACGCCCCGAGCGGCATGGCCATCACCGAGCTGGACGGCGTGGAGCACGGCAGGCTGCTGCGCACCAACGACGCGCTGTGCCGTCTGCTGGGGCGGCCCGCCGGCTCCATCCAGCGGCTCTCCTTCGCCGACCTCGTCCACCCCGACGACCTGGAGGCCCTGGACCGCACGGCGGCGGAGGGCGGCCGGGCCGAGCTGCGGATGGTGCGGCGCGACGGCAGCCTGGTCTGGGTCAGCATGCGCCACTCGGTGATCGTCGACACCGGAGACGGCCCGCTCTTCCTCCTCACCCACGTCGAGGACATCGAGGAGCGCAAGCGGCACGAGCTGCAGCTCGCCCACCGCGCGAGCCACGACGCGCTGACGGGACTGCCCAACGGCGCGGAGCTGCGGGCCCGCCTCAGCGCCCGGATATGCTCCCGCCTCCCCGAGGAGGACCCCGTCGGGGCGGAGGGCCACAGCCCCGGCGACCCCCTCACCGCCTCCGGCGCCCTGCCCCACCCCTCCGGCCCGGCCACCCCCGCGGCCACCACCGCAGGCAGCGACCCGGGGCACGGCCACAGCGACCGCCACCCCGGTGCGGACGGCCTCCCCGAACCCTCCGAGCCCTGGAGCGAGGCGTTCGCCGACCGCTCCGGACGGTACGGCGGAGAGGTGCCCGCCTGGGCGCTGGGCGAGGACGGGCTCCCCGCCTTCCTCGGCGGCCGGCACCGGGCGCCCGGCCCGTCCGGCGTCCCGGCGGGGAGCGCGACCGGACACCGCGGCACCCCGGCCTACCCGGGGGCCGCCTTCGGCGCCGACCCCACGGCCTCTCCCTTCCCGCCGGCCACCGGCTCCGGCCACGAGCACGCGCACGTCGTCGCGCCCTCGAAGGGACCGGCCTCGGACGGGGCGAAGGGGCTGGCGGTCCTCTTCTGCGACCTGGACGGCTTCAAGTCGATCAACGACCGGTTCGGGCACCACACCGGTGACGCCGTCCTCATCGAGGTGGCCCGCCGCCTGACGGGCGGGGTGCGCGACGGCGACACCGTCGCCCGGCTGGGCGGCGACGAGTTCGTGGTGCTCGCCGACGGGCTCGGCCCCGGCGAGGCCGAGGACCTCGCGGCGCGGCTGCGCAACGCCATCACCCCGCCCATCCGGGTGGACGGCCGTGCCGTGCGGGTGGGCGCGAGCTTCGGGATCGGGTGGGCGACCTGCGGGATGTCGGCGGAGGCGGTGCTGGAATCCGCCGACCAGCGCATGTACGTGGAGAAGCGGCGCTCGAAGATGAGCCGGGGGGTGGGATGAGCGTGCCGGCCTGCCGTACCCGGGCCGGAGGCGGCGGACCGCGCCGGGCGACCCCTGCCGTTCACCGACCTGTGGCGGTTCCGTGAGCTCGCGCACCCGGTGTCCGCACGCCGCGACGGGGTAGGCTGCGCCGATGCGGCGCGGTGTCGCCCGGCGCGGGACGACGTCGCCAGGCGGCATCCTCGGGGGTGCGGCTGCCCCACGGCACCCACCGCGGCCGGACGAGGTCCGTCCGGCCCGCCCGGCCTCGCAGCGGGCCGCCGCCCACAACCCCCAGACCAGCCACGAGAAGCTTCGCCCTGGCGCACACCGCGCCGCGCAACCGATCGCCGAAGGAGTGACACGGAATGACGGCCGGCAACAACGGCGCGGGCACACCGGAGAACGACGACCCGTTCGCCTATCTCTACCGCTCGGAGGGCGGTGAGGGCGGCGCCCAGGGTGCGGCGGGCGACGGTGCGGCGCCGCGGCAGCCGGGCGTGCCCCGCACCTC
This sequence comes from Streptomyces sp. NPDC059740, assembly GCF_042733155.1. NCBI lineage: Bacteria > Bacillati > Actinomycetota > Actinomycetes > Kitasatosporales > Streptomycetaceae > Streptomyces > Streptomyces sp. NPDC059740. Next base: position 21,436 of record NZ_JBHWGP010000011.1, read on the forward strand.
GTACAACCAGGTCCGCGCCGTCGGCCAGCGGCAGTACGGCACGCAGACCGCCCAGCCCTCCTACGGTCGGCAGCAGCCGGCGCCCGGTGGCCAGAACCCCCACTACGCGGCGCCCGAGACCCTGCCCGGCGGCGACCGGGGCGGACACGGCGCCCCGCAGGGCGGCGGCGGCCGGCAGGGCGGCGGCGGGCGCGGCCGCAACGGCCTGCTGATCGGCGCGATCGCCGTGGTCGTGGTGGTCTGCATCGGCATCGGTGTGGCCATGCTCACCCAGAGCGACGGCGACTCCGGCGGCCAGGCCGCGGACCAGAAGCCGACGCCCACCGCGGGAGCCTCCCAGGGGGGTGGGGCCAAGCAGTCCAAGGGCTCGAAGGCGATGGAGAACCTGCCGAGCGTGGACGCGGGCTCCATGCGCCTGGAGGGCAACGCGGCCACCGCCAGCGACGTCCCCGGCGCCACCTCCGCCAACCACACCTACGTCGGCGGCATCAGCCAGCCCGGCGACGGCGCGACCTGGACCTTCGACGTGCCCAAGGCCGGCATGTACACGATGTTCGTGGACTACGGCGTGCCGGGCAAGGACGCCGACGCCACGCTCACCGTCGACGGGCAGGCCCGCGACACCTCCCTGAACATGGGCAACTTCGCCCACGCCAAGGAGGGCGACTGGGAGCACGGCTGGACCAACACCTACGCCTACATGCACCTCAACAAGGGGACCAACCAGGTCAGGATCTCCTGCGAGGACGGCAACACCTGCGGCTTCAACCTCTCCAAGGTGTGGCTGAAGGCGGGCCAGTACAAGAAGTGACCCCGCCGGCGGCGCGCCCCGCGCCGCCGGACGCGAACAGCGGCCGGCCGACCCCCTGCGGGTCGGCCGGCCGTCGTCCTCAGCCCGCCCCGACCGGCCCCCGCAGGGCCTCGGCGGTGACCCGGTGCCGCAGGTCCTCGTAGGTCGCCCGGTCGAACTCGCCCGCCGAGCGGGCCCGTACTGTGGCGGCCGACAGAGCCACCGCCCGCACCAGGCGCGCCGGCCACGACACCCCTTCCACCAGCCCCGACAGCAGCCCCGCGACCGCGGAGTCGCCGGCGCCGGTCGGATTGCCGGACAGCGCCACCGGCGGCGCCGCCTGCCAGGCGCCCTCGGCGGTGACCAGCAGCATGCCCTCCGCGCCCAGCGAGGCGGCGACCGCGTGCGCGCCCCGGCGCCTGGCCTGCCGGGCGGCGCGCAGCGGTTCGGTCGACCCGGTCAGTCCCGCCAGCTCGTCGGCGTTCGGTTTCGCCAGGTCGGGGCGGGCGGCGAGGCCGCGCCGCAGCGGTTCCCCGCTGGTGTCGAGCAGCACCGGCACGCCCGCGGCCCGGGCGGCGCGCACCAGCCGGGCGTAGGCGTCCACCGGGACGCCCGGCGGCAGGCTCCCGCACAGGGCGACCGCCTCCGTGTCCGCCAGCAGCTCGCCGTAGGTGCCCAGGAAGGTCTCCCACTCGGCGGGCGTGAGGTGCGGTCCCGGCTCGTTGAGCTGGGTGGTGTCGCCGGTGGCCTCGTCGACGACGGCGACGGTCCGCCGGGTCGCACCGGCCGTCTCCACCAGGGCGTCCGTCACACCGCCGGCCTCGGCGAGCAGCGCGCGCAGCTCCCCGCCGGTCGTGCCGCCCGCGAACCCGGTCGCCGTGGTCCGGTGGCCGAGGGCGGCCAGCACCCGCGCCACGTTCAGCCCCTTGCCGCCGGGCCGGGCATCCACCTCGGTGACGCGGTGGGTGCGGTGCGGTTGCAGGTGTGGGACGCGGTAGGTGAGGTCGATCGCCGCGTTCAGTGTGACGGTGAGGATCATGGCCCCCCTCTCCCCGGGCAGGCGGACGAGTGCGCCAGTGATCATGCCATCGCGGGCGCCCCGCGCCCAGAGGGCGTTACGGCCAACACCGGACCGAGTGGGCCGGGCCCGGCCGCCCCGTGCGGGCGGGGCGGCCGGCGGTCCCTCCCCGCCGTGGCGGCCGGGCCGGCCGTGGCGGGCCGGGCGGGGCCCGGTCAGCCGCGGCCGGCGGCCGGTCCGGTCGGCGGGGTCACCAGCCACTCGCCCCTGCGCAGCACGCCCACGACCGTCAGCGCCTCGTCGAGGACCACCAGGTCGGCGTCCTTGCCCGGGGCGAGGCTGCCGGTGCGGTGCTCGATGCCCAGCAGCCGGGCCGGGGTGAGGGACAGGGCCCGCACCGCGTCCTCGACGCGGACCCCGTCGACCTGCACCGCGCGCCGGAACGCCCGGTCCAGGGTGAGGGTCGAGCCCGCGATGGAGCCCGCCGTCGGGCCCTCGCTGATCCGGGCCACGCCGTCCCTGACCTCCACCTGCATCGGCCCCAGCGGGTACAGGCCGTCGCTCATGCCGGCCGCCCCCATGGCGTCGGTGATGAAGGCGACCCGGTCGGGGCCGGCGTCGCGGAAGGCGAGCTGGAGCATGGCCGGGTGCAGGTGGGTCCCGTCGTTGATGAGCTCGACGGTGACCCGCTCGTCCTCCAGCAGGGCCGCGATGGGCCCCGGGGCCCGGTGGCCCAGCGGCGGCATGGCGTTGAAGAGGTGCGTGGCGACGGTGGCGCCCGCCTCGACGGCCTCCCGGGTCGCGTCGTAGCCGGCGTCGGTGTGGCCGACGGCGGCCACCACACCGGCGTCCACCAGCAGCCGGACCGACTCCAGGCCGCCCGGCAGCTCGGGCGCGAGGGTCATCATCCGCGCGGTGCCGCCCGCCGCCTCCAGCAGCTTGCGGACGTCGGCCGGGTCCGGGTCGCGCAGCAGCTCGGGCTGGTGGGCGCCGCAGCGGTCCGGCGAGATGAAGGGGCCTTCGAAGTGGATGCCGGCCAGGTCGCCCTGTTCGACGAGCTCGGCGAGCACCGCGGCCTGCCGGGCCAGGTCGTCGAGGCTGCCGGTGACGGTGGAGGCGGCCATCGAGGTGGTGCCGTGGCGGCGGTGGGTGGCGGCGACGCGCAGGCACTCCTCGGGGTCGGCGGAGGAGAACGAGCCGCCGCCTCCGCCGTGCACGTGCAGGTCGACGAAGCCGGGGACGACGAGGTGCCCGCTCAGGTCCCACACCCGGTCGCCCCCGGCCGCGGGGGCGGTGGCGTTCGCCGTCGCGTGGGCCGCCGTGATGCGCGGCCCCTCGACGTGCACCTCGCCGGCGTCGGCGACGCCGTCGGGCAACGCGACCCGGGCACCGGTGAGGACGGTTCGTTGGGCCATCAGGCAGCCACCTCCGTGGAGAGAAGATCCCGGGCGAGCAGGCCGGCGCCCAGGCAGCCGGCGACGTCCCCGAGCGCGGCGGGGACGATCAGGGGCACTTGCTGGTAGGTCACCCGGCGGTGGACCGCCTCGCGGAGCGGCGCGAACAGCGTCTCGCCCGCCTCGGCCAGTCCGCCGCCGACGATGAGGGTGTGCGGGTCCAGCAGGGTCAGTGCGGTGACCAGACCTGCGGCCAGCGCCTCGACGGCGTCCGTCCACACCGCCACCGCGCGCGGGTCGCCCGCGGCCACGGCCCGCGCGGCGTGCGCCGCGGTCGCCTCCGGGTCGCCGCTGGCCGCCGCCCAGGCCCGGCCGACGGCCGCGGCCGAGGCCAGCGCCTCCAGGCAGCCGCGCTGGCCGCAGCCGCACTCGGGGCCGCCGGGGCGGACCGCGAGGTGGCCGATCTCGCCGGCGCTGCCGTGCGCCCCGCGCTCGATACGCCCCTCGATGCCGATGGCCCCCGCGATGCCGGTGCCCAGCGCGACGAAGAGGAACCGGTCGGCCTCCCGGCCGGCCCCGATCCGGCCCTCCGCGAGGCCGCCGGTGCGGACGTCGTGGCCCAGTGCCACCGGGAGGCCGCCCAGCCGCCGGGAGAGCAGCGCCCGCAGCGGCACGTCCCGCCAGCCGAGGTTGGCCGCGTACACGGCGGTGCCCGCCGCCTCGTCGACGATGCCCGGGACGGCCACTCCGGCGGCGCGGGCCGGCTGCCCGTAGCGCTGCTCGCCGAGCTCGTGCAGCTCGGCGGCGAAGTCGAGGATCGAGGCGACCACGGCCTCGGGGCCGCGGTCGCGGCCGGTCGGGCGACGGGCCTCGTACAGCAGGGCGTCGTCGTCGCCGACGAGGGCCGCCTTCATCCCGGTGCCCCCGACGTCGAGGGCGATGACGTGTTCCACAGGGCCAGTCTCGCGCGAACAGCCGTAAAAGGTCTAGTCCACTCGCGTCGGCGGGTCGCGAGGAGACCGGTGGGATCGTGCGGGCCCCCTGGTGGGAGGGGGTGAGGGGGTGTAGTAGACGTGGGGTGGCTCCTCGGGAGACACTCGCGGACCGTTCGGTGGCGAACGGGTACGGTTGGGCGTTTTCTCCCGCAGGATCGTTCCTGCTACGTGGATCTTCGGGACATCAGGACATAGGGGTAGTTGATGGCAGTGCGGCGGCGTTACCTGGGTGCGACGGCGGCGGGGGTCGCGACGGTCTTCGCCTTCTCCCTCACCTCGTGCTCCACCCCCTTCGGCGACGACGAGGTGACGTTGAAGCTCGTCGCCGCCGACTACGGCGACGGCCCGGCCAACTCCTCCACCCACTACTGGGCCGCACTCACCAAGGCCTTCGAGAAGAAGAACCCCGACATCAAGGTCGACGTCGACGTCTACAACTGGAAGGACGTCGACCGGAAGGTGGCGGACCTGGTCAAGGCCGGTCACGCCCCCGACATGGCCCAGGCCGGGGCCTACGCCGACTACGCCGCCGCGGACAAGCTCTACAGCGCCGACGACCTGCTCTCCATACCCGTCCAGGGGGACATCGTCGCCTCCCTCGCCCAGGCCGGCGAGTACCACGAGACCGAGTACGGCATGCCGTTCGCCGCCAGCACCCGGCGCCTGTTCTACAACAAGAAGCTCTTCGCCGAGGCCGGCATCGCGCACCCCCCGCAGACCTGGAGCGAGGTCGCCCGGGACGCGCAGCTCCTCAAGGACCACGGCGTGGCCGTCCCCTTCGGCCTGCCGCTGGGCCCCGAGGAGACCCAGGCCGAGACCATGATGTGGATGCTGGGCGGCGGCGGCTCCTACACCGACACCACCGGCGGCTACGCGATCAACTCCACCGACAACATCCGCACCTTCGAGTGGGTCCGCGACCACCTGGTCAAGCCCGGCCTCACCGGCACCGCCCCGGCCACCACCAACCGGCAGGACTCCTTCAACGCCTTCACCGCGGGCAAGGTCGGCATGCTGGACGGCCACCCCACCCTCATCCGGCAGGCGGCGGCCAAGGGCCTCGACTACGGCACCGCCCCGCTCCCCGGCATCAACGGCAACGGCCACCCCACGCTCGGCGTCAGCGACTGGATGATGGCCTTCAAGCAGCCCGACCACCGCCAACAGGTCGGCAAGTTCCTCGACTTCGTGTACCGCAAGGAGAACGTGGAGAAGTTCTCCGCCGAGTACAACCTGCTGCCCGTCACCTCCTCCGCCTCCCAGGCCATGGCCGCCGACGACAGGTTCCGCTCGCTGCACGGCTTCCTCACGCAGCTGGGCGGCGCCGAGTTCTACCCCGCCGACAAGACCACCTGGCCGATGGTCAGCCGCCTGGTCAAGGCCCGCATGGGCAAGGCCGTGGCCCCCGACGGCAACCCGGCCGGGACGCTGAACGAGATCCAGAAGGCGGCCGACGAGGCCGAGCAACGGGACATGTCGTGACGGCGCACACCGCCCCCGCCCCCGGCCACGGGCCCGGTTCCCCCCGCGTCGAGCGGCGCCTATCGTGGACGACGTGAGGGAGGACGGCGGAGACCAGGAGCGCCGCGAGGACACCGGGCCCCAAAAGGGACCCGGCACCGACGGCGGCCCCTCCGGCTCCGCCGGCACCACGCCGCACCGCCCCACCGGCGCCCGGCAGACCGGAACCGAACCCTCCGCCACCGTCACCAACCCCGGGCACCAGGGCGACGATCCCGGGCCGGACCCCCTCGCCCCGCTGGAACGTGCCGTGCTGGCCGTGGAGCGCCGCTCCTGGGGCGGACCGGGCGTCAAGGAACGCGTGATACGCGAGCGCCTGGGTCTCTCACCCACCCGCTACTACCAGGTGCTCAACGCCCTGCTGGACGACGCGCGGGCCCTGGCGCACGACCCGGTCACCGTCAACCGGCTGCGCCGGGTCCGGCAGGCGCGCCGCGAGCGGCGGTAGGACGCGAGTGCCGGACCGGGACCGCGCCGAGCCGGGGCCGGGCCGGGGCCGCGCCGGGCCGGGACCGCGCCGAGCCGGGGCCGGGACCGCACCGGGCCCCGGAAGAGCACAGGTCAGAGGCTCCCCAGGCTCCGCACCCGGCCGGGCAGCCCTCAGAACCTGTTTCCGAACCTGTTGCCGCAGGTCGAGCCATGTGACGCGGCACGGGGCACAGTACTCACGGCGCCGGCAGGGCCCGGCCGGTGAACAGCCGGGCGGCATCTGTCAGCCCAGCGACGCAGTTGCCGCGCGCAGGTCCTCCAGGGCTGCCAGGGCATGGGGCGCGAGCCCTTCTGTGTCGTCGCGATCGCTTTCGCACCACTCGGCGTAGCCCCGCTTGAACGCGAGGACTCCCAGCTCGCCCGCGAGATGCGCAGTCGGGTCGGGGACACCGCGGGCGATGAGTGCGGCTGTCATGGCGGCCGCGAGACCGACGCTCTTGAGGGTGTCGCGTTCCTGAAGTTCGGTGCTGGCTGCCACGGCTGCTTTGAGGCGGGGGCCGAGTTCGCGGTTCACCGGACCCATGGCGCTCGCTGCGTGCTCGAGACCGGCCGCCACTGCTTGAAGCGGGCTGGCGCTCGCAGGGGCCTCGGTGATGCCGTCGGCGAGCAGCCTGCTGAGCGTCTCCTGCCCGGCGACGAGTAGCTCGCGCTTGTCGGAGAAGTGCCGGAAGAAGGTGCTCTTGGTGACGCCGGCGCGCTCGGCGATCTGCGTCACCGTGGTGGCGTCGTACCCCTGCTCGGTGAACAGCTCAACGGCTGCAACGACGAGTCGCTGGGTCGCCCCCGGTTGCCATCTAGCCATGAGACCAGGATAGGTGATGGGACACCTGTCCCGTCACCGTGTATGGTCAGTGATGGGACAAGAGTCCCATCACTTTCAGGGAGAGCTCATGCACGTCTTCATCACCGGCGGTACCGGCACCATCGGCTCCGCCGTCGTCGCCGAACTGCTCGGCAACGGCCACACCGTTCTCGCACTGGCTCGCTCGGACGGCTCCGCGCAGGCCCTTGAGAGCACTGGTGCCAAGGTGTTGCGAGGAGAGCTGGCGGACCTCGACGTCCTGCGGTCCGGTGCTGCGCAGTGCGACGGCGTGATCAGCTTGGCGTTCGGACGCGACTACAGCAGTCCGGATGCGCTCGCGCAGGCCATCACTGAGGAGAGCGCCGCTCTCGCCACGCTGGGGCAGGAACTCATCGGGAGCGACCGCCCCATCGTCGCGGTCTCGGGTACGCCCTGGGTGCCGGGACGCGCCTCCACCGAGGCCGATCCGCTGCCGACGGACGGACCGGTGGGCGGTCGGGGCCGTTCGGTCACAGCGCTGCTGGATCTCGCCTCGCGTGGTCTGCGCAGCATGGCTGTCCGTATGCCGCGCACGGTCCACAACGAGGGCCAGGGCGGATTTGCCGGCCTGTTGGTCGATGCAGCGCGCCGTACCGGGGTGTCCGGCTACCCGGGCGATGGCAGCCAACGCTGGCCAGCCGTGCACGCGCTCGACGCGGCGGTCCTGTTCCGTCTGGTCCTTGAGTCGGCACCGGCCGGGACGTCCTGGCACGCCGTCGCCGACGAGGGCGACGCGGTGCGCGACATCGCAACGGTCATCGGTCGGCGACTGGACCTGCCGGTCAAGGAGCTTCCGCAGGAACACTTCGGCCCGTTCGGTCCGATCTTCGCCATGGACCAGTCGGCGTCCAGCGCCCACACCCGCAATGCCCTCGGGTGGCACCCGACGCACCCCGGCCTCCTTGAGGACCTGGAAAACATTCAGCCCTGACGCCGCTCCAGTCGGCCCAAAACCACCCCGCACCGCACTCACCAGCCGCCGAAGCACGTATCTGCCACCTGCGGACCAGCCGCAAGCTCGGCCCGGCCCGGATCGGCCCGATCCTGGGTCTTCCCGCCTCGGCCGTGCACCGGGTCCTGGTCCGGCACGGCCTGAACCGACTGGCCTGGCTGGACCGGCCCACCGGCGAACCGATCCGCCGCTATGAGCGCACCAAACCCGGCGAGCTGGTCCATCTCGACATCAAGAAGCTGGACAACATCCCCGACGGCGACGGCTGGCCGACCGTCGGCAGGGCGGCCGGTGACCGCGCCTTGCGATGCACGGCACCAGACCACGCGACCTCGTCGGACGCTCCTGTTGCAAGGACCCCTTAGGCTCGCGGCCATGTCCCTCCTCAACGACGCCGCCCGCCGCCTCCTGGACGACCCCAACCCCGCGGTCCTGGCCACCGTCAACGCCGACGGCAGCCCGCAGACCTCCGTGGTGTGGGTCTGCCGCGACGGCGACGACCTGCTGATCTCCTCGGCGGCCGGCCGCCGCAAGGAGCGCAACCTGCGCCGCGAACCGCGTGCCAGCCTCCTCGTGCACGACCCCCGGGACCCGCAGCGCTACGTCGAGGTGCGGGGCCGCGTCACCGTCTCCGAGGACGTGGGCCGGGAGCTGGCGGTCCGCCTGGAGGAGGAGTACGAGGGCCCCGGAGCCGGCCAGGAGAAGCTGGCCCTTCCCCCCGAGGTGGTGCGGGTGGTGCTGCGCCTGACCCCCGAGCACGTCACCGGCCGCGTCATGCACTGACCGGGTGCTGCACCGGGTCCGGTGCGGTGGGACGGCAGGGGCGACGCCCACCGGACCGGCCGGGTGGCCGCCCGGTTGGCGTCCCCGCGCGCGGGTAGGGTCGGCGCCATGGGCAGCCCCAGTACCTCCTTGCCGACACCGACCACCGAAGCGGGCCGCGCGGGCCTGGCGGCGTTCCTCGCCGATCCCCGCCGGGCCGTCGTCGCCCTCGACTTCGACGGCACCCTGGCCCCCATCGTGCCCGACCCCGACAGCGCGCGCGCCCATCCGGCGGCGGCCGCGCTCCTGACCCGGCTCGCCCGGGCACTGGGCTCCGCCGTCATCGTCACCGGCCGCCCGGCGGAGGTCGCGGTGCGGCTCGGCGGGTTCGCCCAGGAGGGCGGGGAGCAGCGGTTCACCGTCCTCGGCCACTACGGCGCGGAACGGTGGGACGCGGCCACCGGCCGGGTCACCGCGCCCCCGCCGGACCCCGGCGTGGCGGCAGTGCGGCGCGCACTCCCCGACCTGCTGGCCGCCGAGAGCGCGGCGCAGGGGGCGACCGTCGAGGACAAGGGCCGCTCGGTGGCCGTCCACACCCGCCGCGCCGCCGACCCGCAGGGCGCCTACGAGGCGCTGCGCGGACCGCTGGGCGACCTCGCGAGCCGCCACGGCCTCCTGGTCGAACCCGGCCGCCTGGTGCTGGAACTGCGTCCCCAGGGCATGGACAAGGGCATGGCCCTGACCTCCTACCTCCACGAGGTCGGTGCCGGCAGCGTCCTCTACGCCGGCGACGACCTCGGGGACCTCGCCGCCTTCGACGCCGTGAACCGGCTGCGCGCCGAGGGCCTGGGCGGGGTGCTGGTGTGCAGCGGCAGCACCGAGGTCACCGCCCTCGCCGAGCGCGCCGACCTCGTGGTCGACGGCCCCGACGGGGTGGTCGGCCTGCTCACCGCCGTGGCGGAGGCCGTCGGAGCCTGAGACCGGGGCGGGCTGCCGGCGGCTGTCCACTGCCGGCCGGGTGGGCTGCCGGGCCGCGCCGGCCCGCCGCTGTACGCGTCGCCGTCGGCCGTCCCGGTCCGTCAGCCCCGCAGCGCCCGGAGCTGGTCCAGGAACCACTGCGAGGGCGGCAGCGCGGTGGCCGCCGCCGCCAGCCGCTTGCAGCGCTCGGCGCGGGCGTCGGCGGGCATCGTCAGGGCCTCGTGGAGGGCGTCGGCAGTGGCGATCACGTCGTAGGGGTTGACCACCAGCGCGTCCTCGCCCAGCTCGGCGAAGGCGCCGGCCTCGCGGGAGAGCACCAGCGCGCAGCCCGCGTCCGAGACCACCGGCACCTCCTTGGCCACCAGGTTCATGCCGTCGCGGATCGGGTTGACCAGCGCCACGTCCGCCATCCGGTACGCGGCCAGCGAACGCGCGAAGTCGTCGTCGACCCGCAGCAGCACCGGCTGCCAGTCGGCCGTCCCGAACGCGGCGTTGATCTCCTCGGCGACCCGCGACACCTCCTCGGTGTACTTCCGGTACACCGACAGGTCCTGGCGCGAGGGGTAGGCGAAGGCGACGTGGACCACGCGCCCCCGCCACTCGGGCCGCTCCGTCAGCAGACGGCGGTAGGCGTGCAGGCCGCGCACGATGTTCTTCGACAGCTCCGTCCGGTCGACGCGGACCACGGTGCGCCGGCCTTCGCCGACCTGCTCCCGCAACCGCACCAGCCAGTCGTCCACGTCCTGCCGGTGGGAGCGCTCGCGCAGGAAGTCCGCGTCGGCGCCCAGACCGTGCACGCCGAGGCGGGTGGTGCGCCCCTCGTACGTCACCGCGATCTCCGCGCCCTCGCGCGTCACCCGCGCCCCCAGCACCCGCTCACAGCACTCGGCGAACGCCGCCGCCCACCGCTCGGTGAGAAACCCGGCCCGGTCGCCGCCCAGGACACCGCGCAGCACCGAGACGGCCACGTCGTCGGGGAGCAGGCCGAAGTAGTCGGCCGGCGCCCACGGAGTGTGCGAGAAGTGGCCGATGCGCAGGTCCGGGCGGCGCTCGCGGAGCATCCCCGGTACCAGCGTCAGGTGGTAGTCCTGCACCAGCACCGCGGCACCCTGCGCCGCGTCCCGGGCCAGCGCGTCCGCGAAGGCCGCGTTGTACGCCTCGTAGGAGGCCCACTGGGCGCGGAAGTCCGCGTCGAAGGCCGGCTCCAGCGGCGTCTGGTACAGCAGGTGGTGGACGAACCACAGCACGGAGTTGGCGATGCCGTTGTAGGCGTCCGTGAAGGTCTGCGGCGCGATGTCGAGCATGCGGACCCGCTGCTCGCCGGTGTCGGACTCGGGGAGCTGGGCGGGGTGGCGGCGGGCGGCCTCGCGGTCGCCGTCGTTCAGCGCCGCGCAGACCCACAGCGCGTCCGCGTCCGGACCGATCGCCGAGAGCCCCGACACCAGGCCGCCGCCGCCGCGTTTGGCGCGCAGCGAGCCGTCCTCCTCCAGGGAGTACGAGACGGGGCCGCGGTTGGACGCGACGAGGATCTGCGCACCAGGGGTCTCGGAGGCCATGCCCGACAACTAACCCACCGCACAACCGTCCAAACGTACGGACGCCGGGCGGCGCCGATCTCCGCAGACGCCGGGCGAGATCGCGCCACACCGCCCCGACCTGCACGGTCACAGCCCGTGCAGGCGGGACCCGCCCTCAGGCCGCCCGGCCCCGGGAGTACTCCGGCACCTCGCACACCGGTGGCCGCTCCTCGGTGTCCACCGCCCAGGTCCGCGGCTCGAACCCGCCGTCCTCACCCCGGACGAACTGGGTCAGCCGCGGCCGCACCAGATGGCCACGGGCCAGCCGCAGCTGCGCGGTGCGGTAGATCGCCGCCGCCATACGGCCCAGCGCCTGCCCGTCCTGGTGCCGGTGGCGCCGCACCCCGACGTCGACCTGGGCCAGGGCGTCCAGCCCCACCGTCTGCAACGCGTCCACCAGCAGACCCAGCTCCACCCCGTAGCCCACCGGGAACGGCAGCCGCTCCAGCAGCGAGCGCCGTGCCGCGTACTCGCCCCCCAGCGGCTGCACGAAACCGGCCAGCTGCGGCCAGTGCAGGTTCAGCAGGGGCCGGGCCACCAGCTCCGTCACCCGGCCGCCCTGCGCCGGGCCGCCGGCCCCCGCACCGCCGCCCGCCTCGGCACCCAGCGGCCGGTCGTACATGGCCTTGACCAGCGCGAGATCCGGGTCGGTCAGCAGGGGCGCGACGATGCCGGAGACGAAGGTGGCCGAGAACTCCCGCAGGTCGGCGTCGACGAAGCACACGATGTCGCCGCGGGTGACCAGCAGCGACCGCCACAGCACCTCGCCCTTGCCCGGTAGCGCCGGCAGCCGCGGCAGCACCGCGTCCCGGTGCACCACGCGGGCCCCGGCGGCGGCGGCCACCTCGGCGGTACGGTCGGACGAACCCGAGTCCAGGACCACCAGCTCGTCGACGAGCGGCATGGCGTCCGTCATCAGCTCGTCACGGATGGTGGTGACGATCTGGCCGACCGTCGCCTCCTCGTCGAGCGCCGGCAGCACCACGCTGACCGTCTGCCCAGACGCGGCCTTGGCGGCCGGCAGCAGGGCCGTGGGACGGTCGGCCGCCGACCAGGAGCGGGTGCCGAGCCAGCGCTCCACCTCTTCCAGCACCAGCGTCTCTCCTCACGCTCGCAGTCCGTCTCGCGGGCCCGTGCGGTACCCGTCCTCTCGTCCCGGCAGGTCGGCGACCGGCGGACGCGGGCCGGACGGGACCCTGGGGTCACGCTCTGACCTGCGCCCTCGCCTCCGCACCGCGGACCGGTGAGGACCGGCGCTCGTGCTGTGATCCATCTCGCGGTGCGGACGGCTGTCTCCAGCCCGGGGCCCTTCGGTTACAGTCTTGAACAACGCGAACGGCCCGCATATGTCGGGGTCGCCGCGCCACACAAACGCCCGGTCCGCAAGGCCGGTGCCACACCGCTCATCCAGAGGGGCAGAGGGAAACGGCCCGTTGAAGCCCCGGCAACCCTCCAGCCGGACTCGTCACCGCACCAGCAGCGGAACGCGAGGCTCCCCGGCTAGGGAAGGTGCCAATTCCGTCTCGCGGCGAGATGCGTCGCGAGGAAGATGAGGAGAAAGGGCCTCGCCTCCATGGCTGTGCAGACCGTCGCCACCGACACCCCCCTCACCCTCGGCTCCGCCGTCGCGCTGTCCTGCCGCGAATGCGGCGAGCGGTTCCCGCTGAGCCCGATCTTCGCCTGCGAGGCCTGTTTCGGCCCGCTGGAGATCGCCTACGACCTTCCCACCGGGGACCCCGAGGGGCTCCGGAAGCGCATCGAGGCCGGCCCGAACAACATCTGGCGCTACGCCCCGCTGTTGCCCGTCCCCGAGGACGTCGCGGACAAGCCGAACATCAACCCCGGCTTCACCAAGCTGGTCAAGGCCGACAACCTCGCCCGCGAGCTCGGCGTCACCGGCGGTCTGTACGTCAAGGACGACTCCGGCAACCCCACCCACTCCTTCAAGGACCGGGTGGTGGCCATCGCCGTCGAGGCGGCCCGCGTCTTCGGCTTCACCACCCTCTCCTGCTCCTCCACCGGCAACCTCGCCGGTGCCGTGGGCGCCGCCGCGGCCCGGGCCGGTTTCCGCTCCTGCGTCTTCATCCCGCACGACCTGGAGCAGGGCAAGGTGGTCATGGCCGCCGTCTACGGCGGCGACCTGGTCGGCATCGAGGGCAACTACGACGACGTCAACCGCTTCTGCTCCGAGCTCATCGGCGACCCGCTGGGCGAGGGCTGGGGCTTCGTCAACGTCAACCTCCGCCCGTACTACGGCGAGGGTTCCAAGACGCTGGCCTACGAGATCTGCGAGCAGCTCGGCTGGGAGCTGCCCGACCAGATCGTCATCCCCATCGCCTCCGGCTCGCAGCTCACCAAGATCGACAAGGGGCTCAAGGAGCTGATCCAGCTCGGCCTCGTCGAGGACAAGCCCTACAAGATCTTCGGCGCGCAGGCCGAGGGCTGCTCCCCGGTCTCCCGGGCCTTCAAGGACGGCCACGACGTGGTCCGCCCGGTCCGGCCGGACACCATCGCCAAGTCCCTGGCCATCGGGAACCCGGCCGACGGCCCGTACGTGCTGGACATCGCCCGCCGTACCGGCGGTGCCGTCGAGGACGTCAACGACGCACAGGTCGTCGACGCCATCAAGCTGCTGGCCCGCACCGAGGGCATCTTCGCCGAGACCGCGGGCGGCGTCACCGTCGGCGTGACCCGGAAGCTGATCGAGAACGGCCTTCTGGACCCGGCGAAGTCCACCGTCGTCCTCAACACCGGCGACGGGCTGAAGACGCTGGACGCCGTGGCGCCCACCACCGGCCCGACCGCGACGATCCGCCCCAGCCTGGACGCCTTCCGCGAGGCCGGCCTGGCCTGACGCGGGCCCCGGCCGGCCGCCCCCGGCCCCGCCCCGTCCCCTTTGCCACCCACCGACCCGGGCCCCGGGCCCGAGACTTGAGGCAGACATGAGCGTCACCGTCCGCATCCCGACCATCCTCCGCACCTACACCGGTGGCCAGGCCGAGGTCCCCGCCGACGGCGCGACCCTCTCGGAGGTCCTCGCGGACCTGGAGAAGAACCACAGCGGCATCGCCGCGCGCGTGCTGGACGACTCCGGCAAGCTCCGCCGTTTCGTCAACGTCTACGTCAACGACGACGACGTCCGCTTCGAGCAGGGCCTTGAGACCCCCACGCCCGAGGGTGCCGGCGTCTCCATCATCCCGGCGGTCGCCGGCGGCTGCTGAGCCACGCACCGCCCGACGGACCCGACACCGGCCGCCGCTCCTCCAGAGGGAGCGGCGGCCGGCTGCCGTGGGGGCGCGCGCACCGGGGTGCGCGGCGGGTGAGCGCGCCGGGGGGGGGTGGGATATGCGGAAGCGGTAATTCCGTACCGGGAATTAGCGTTAGAGTGGGCGCGGTTCCCGCATTGCGCGCAGGTCAAACGCGCATGACGAATCTCCGCGGCGGACACAAGATGTGTGCGTGGTTTGTCGGTTTGGTGTAGTTCGCCCGGACCGTATTGTGGCTGATTCCCTCTCTTTTTCGCTTATCGGTGTTTACCCTGGTCCGGATTTTTCGTCTGCTTGACCTGTTGCACTGGGCAGTTGTGCAGATACATTCAGCGGCGGTCGACGCGTTCCGGCGCACGCCCCCTCCTGCCGCCTGGCATCGGGGGTGAGGTCTGACCCGGGTCCGCGAAGTGCGGTCCTGCGTAGGGCCAGCAATAGGGGAGTAAGGAATGGCTCAGGGCACCGTCAAGTGGTTCAACGCGGAGAAGGGCTACGGCTTCATCGCGGTCGACGGTGGTGCGGATGTTTTCGTCCACTACAGCGCGATACAGATGGACGGCTACCGCACCCTCGAGGAAGGTCAGCGGGTCGAGTTCGAGATCTCGCAGGGCCAGAAGGGGCCGCAGGCGGACATGGTTCGCGTGGCCGGCTAGGGCGACGACCTCACAGCTGTCGCTGGGGCCCGCGCTCCCTCTCGGGGGAGCGCGGGCCCTTGTCCGTGTGTCCGCCGTTCCGGCGTCCGCCGTTCCGGCGTCCGCGTTCCGGTGGCCAGGTCCGGTGGCCAGGTCCGGTGGTGCCGCGTGCCGGGGTGCGGTGGTGGCCGGCGTCGGTGTCCGTGTCGCGAGGTCGGGGTGCGGTGGTGGCCGGTGAGTGGTCTGCGCCCCTTCACCCCGGCGACCTGCGCGGTTTCCGGGACGGCGGCGGTGGGTCGGGGCTTCGGGCCCGGGTGCCGGGCCGATGCCGCCCGTCCCGTCCGGTGGCCGCTCCTTGCACTCTCATGGCGAGAGTGCTAACTATTGCGTTAGCACTCTCCGAGTGAGAGTGACAGTAAGGACCGAGTCGGTGAGGTCCGGGAGCAGGTGGGACGGAACCACCAGCCTCCCAGATCGTCCGTCGCGGGCGCCAGCGCGGTCCGGAGTAATCCACCCTCCCCCAGACTCCGCGTCATGGGGGGACCCCCAGTCCTGGGAGGACCACTTCACATGGCCAAGATCATCGCGTTCGACGAGGAGGCACGGCGCGGTCTCGAGCGCGGGATGAACCAGCTCGCCGACGCCGTCAAGGTCACCCTCGGCCCCAAGGGCCGCAACGTCGTCCTCGAGAAGAAGTGGGGCGCCCCCACGATCACCAACGATGGTGTTTCCATCGCTAAGGAGATCGAGCTCGAGGACCCGTACGAGAAGATCGGTGCCGAGCTGGTCAAGGAGGTCGCGAAGAAGACGGACGACGTCGCCGGTGACGGCACGACGACCGCGACCGTCCTGGCCCAGGCACTGGTCAAGGAAGGCCTGCGCAACGTCGCCGCCGGCGCCAACCCGATGGCGCTCAAGCGCGGCATCGAGAAGGCCGTCGAGTCGGTCTCCGCCGCCCTGCTGGAGCAGGCGAAGGACGTCGAGACCAAGGAGCAGATCGCCTCCACCGCCTCGATCTCCGCCGCCGACACCCAGATCGGCGAGCTCATCGCCGAGGCGATGGACAAGGTCGGCAAGGAAGGCGTCATCACCGTCGAGGAGTCCCAGACCTTCGGTCTGGAGCTGGAGCTCACCGAGGGTATGCGCTTCGACAAGGGCTACATCTCGGCGTACTTCGCCACCGACATGGAGCGCATGGAGGCGTCGCTCGACGACCCCTACATCCTCATCGTCAACTCCAAGATCTCCGCGGTGAAGGACCTGCTCCCGCTGCTGGAGAAGGTCATGCAGTCCGGCAAGCCGCTGCTGATCATCGCCGAGGACGTCGAGGGCGAGGCCCTGTCGACCCTGGTCGTCAACAAGATCCGTGGCACCTTCAAGTCCGTCGCCGTCAAGGCCCCGGGCTTCGGTGACCGCCGCAAGGCCATGCTCGGCGACATCGCCATCCTCACCGGTGGCACCGTCATCTCCGAGGAGGTCGGCCTCAAGCTCGAGAACGCCGGTCTGGACCTCCTGGGCCGTGCCCGCAAGGTCGTCATCACCAAGGACGAGACCACCATCGTCGACGGTGCCGGCGACAGCGAGCAGGTCCAGGGCCGCGTCAACCAGATCCGCGCCGAGATCGAGAACAGCGACTCCGACTACGACCGCGAGAAGCTCCAGGAGCGCCTGGCGAAGCTGGCCGGCGGCGTGGCCGTCATCAAGGCCGGTGCCGCCACCGAGGTCGAGCTCAAGGAGCGCAAGCACCGCATCGAGGACGCCGTCCGCAACGCGAAGGCGGCCGTCGAGGAGGGCATCGTCGCCGGCGGTGGCGTGGCCCTGCTGCAGGCCTCCGCGGTCTTCGAGAAGCTGGAGCTGGAGGGCGACGAGGCCACCGGTGCCGCCGCTGTGAAGCTGGCCCTGGAGGCCCCGCTGAAGCAGATCGCCACCAACGCCGGCCTCGAGGGTGGCGTCATCGTGGAGAAGGTGCGCAACCTGACCCCGGGTCACGGCCTGAACGCCGCGACCGGCGAGTACGTCGACCTGGTCGCCGAGGGCATCATCGACCCGGCCAAGGTCACCCGCTCCGCGCTGCAGAACGCCGCCTCCATCGCGGCGCTGTTCCTCACCACCGAGGCCGTCATCGCCGACAAGCCGGAGAAGGCCGCTGCGCCGGCCGGCGGCGGCATGCCGGGCGGTGACATGGACTTCTGATCCCTCGAAGGATCGGAAGCTCCTGGAGCACCACGCAGGACGAACCGAGGGCGGCACCCCCACCGGGTGCCGCCCTCGGCGCGTTCGGGGCGCTCGTTCGGGCCGCTACGAGGGGCGGAGATGGCCGTTCCGGCACTCGAACGTCTACTCGGCGATCGGAAAATCCCTCTTACTGGTGAAGAGTCCGGCTATCGCATGCCTGAGCGACTCGAACACCCCTAACGTCGTCCACATGGTCACTTCAGCGCATGAGGCGATGCATCGGATCTTCCAGGAGGACCCGGGCATCTTCGCCCGCGCCTTCCGTCCCCTCGGCGTCCCCTTCCCGGAGCCTGTCGCCGCCACCGTCCTCACTCCCGACGTCACCGAGAACCGCCCCCTGGAACGGCGGATCGACACCCTGCTCCTCCTGGAGACGGGCGCAGAGGGCCCCGACGGGAAGCTCCTGCTCGCCGTCGAGTCGCAGGGCCGCAGGGACCCGGCCAAACCGAGCAGTTGGGCGTACTACTCGGCCTACCTGCGCGCCAAGTACGGACTGGACGTCGTCCTCCTGGTCGTCTGCCAGGACCGGGCCACGGCGCACTGGGCGGAGGGCCCCTTCTTCCTGGGCACTACCCACTGGCCCCTGCTCACCCTGCGGCCTCTCGTCCTCGGCCCGCACAACGTCCCGTTGCTCACCGACCCCGAAGCGATCGAGCGGGACATCCCGTTGGCCACCTTCTCCGCAATCACTCACCGTGGCGGACCGTGTCCGGATGAGATACTGAAGATGCTGTTCTCCGCGCATATGACCCTTGACGAGGAGACCTCTCACCTCTTCGTGGAAATCACCGAGCGCGGCCTGGGCGACTCCCCGGCCGCTGACATCTGGAGGAATCTGATGGCTCTCGACCTGGACTTCTTCACCTCGGACACCTCGATGCGGCTGCGCGAGGAAGGACGCGAGGAAGGACGCGAGGAAGGGCGCGAGGAAGGGCGCGAGGAAGGGCGCGAGGAAGGGCGTGCGTTGGAGGCCGCGGAGGTGTTGTTGCGGCTGTTGGATGTGCGGGGTTTGGAGGTGTCGGCGCAGGCACGGGAGCGGATCCGGTCCTGCGAGGACTTGGGCGTCCTGCACGGCTGGTTGGAGCGGGTGATCGAGGTCTCGTCGGTGGAGGAGTTGCTGGTCGAGTCTGCTGGGTCTGCTCGGACGGAGGGGGTCGCTGAGCCCGACGAGGCAGGACGGGTCGGTGCGTCGGGTGGTGGTGCGGGGGTGCCAGGGCCCAGGCTCGGTGGAGCGGTGGAGGTGCCCCGTTGAGCCCGGGTTGCTGCGACTGGGGCTGCCGGTGTGTCCGCGCCGTCGAGCTTGGTCTGGGCGGCTCTCCGGCGGGTGGGTTGGGGGGAATGTGATGGCTCTCGACCTGAGCTTCTTCACCTCGGACACCTCGATGCGGCTGCGCGAGGAAGGACGTGCGGAAGGGCGGGTGTGGGAGGTAGCGGACGCGGTGTTGCGGGTGCTGGCCGTGCGGGGGGTGGAGGTGTCGGCGCAGACGGAGGAGCGGGTGCGGTCCTGCAAGGAGTTGGAGGTCCTGCACGCTTGGCTGAAGCGGGCATTGGAGGTGTCCACCGCCGCGGAGTTGCTGGCCGAGTCTGTCTGAGCAGACCGCCTTGCTCGGCCCGTGTCCGTGCACTTCCGACTGCCCACCTGGTTCGGCCCCCCGGTGCGGAGGCGGGGCGCGGTCCGGAAGGGTCGGGGCCAGGAGGTCGGGTGGCGGGGCCGGACGGCGAACTGTGGCTCGCCCGCTCGTCGTTCAGCCGTCAGCCGTCAGCCGTCAGCCGTCAGCCGTCAGCCGGGATCAGCTGGGTGGCTCGCAGGGCTGCTGCGAGGGCTGCCGAGTCGCCGCTGCGCCGGTGGACGTCCAGGGCCGTGTCGGCGAGCTTCACGACGTGCTCGTCGCCGTGATCCACCGCGCGCTGGAACACCTCCTCGGCCGACACCGCCTGGGACAGCAGGGCCTCGGTCTCCGTGGGCGGGGCCGAGTGGTCCGGACGGTAGGCGGCGACGACAGCCGCGGTGGCCGACCAGGCGGCACGGAAGGAGGGCAGGCGCATCTCCGCGGGAAGAGCGGGCAGGGTGCGCAGGACCGCGTTGGGAGCGGTGGCCGCGTGGACCAACATCACGCTGTTCCCGTGCCCGTGGTGCAGGTAGTACCGCGTGGCTGCCTCGACGAGCCGGCTGAGGTGGCCTTCGGCCTCCGCGACGGTTGCCGGTTCTCGGAGGCTCGCCAGCGTCGCGGGCCAGGTGCTCAATCCCGGAAGCTGGCTCACCCGGTGGAGCAGGCCCTGGGACCGGTCGGGTACCGGGGGTACCGCTGTCAACGCCGCGGTGGCGTCCGGAGCCAGGTGGGTGGACACCGGAGCGGTATTCCTGTCGTCGGGCTGGTGCGGCCCGGGGACCGAGCCGTCGGCTGACTCAGAGGAGAAGGGGGTCGCGCCGGGTACGGGCAGCCAGCGGGCGGCCCAGTAGCCGAGGGCCTGCGCCAGCTCCGTCCGCCTCGCCGCGGTCTCCTGGCCGGACAGGGCCCGGACGGCGTGGCCGGTGCGGATCACGCCGTGGGTGGCGCCCGCCGCGATGCCCGGCAGGAGCCGTGGCCACCATCGCAGCAGCACGGGGTGCCACCCCTCCTCGGCGATCTCCCGGGAGAAGCGGGCCGTCCAGTCTGCGACGCGCCGCCGGTCTCCCAGCGCCTCGCGCCACTCCTCGTCGGTGACGGCTCGGCCGGGGCCGGGCCGGTCGTCCAGCCGCCGGGTGTATCCGTCGAGCCACTCGTGGGTGTGGTCGCCGAGGCCCCGCTGGGCCATGGCCTCCACCACCATCGGGCCGTGGTTGCTCAGGTAACCGTCGTACTCGGGGCCGGTGGCGTGGAGTCGGGTGTAGGCGCTGTCGAGGGTGTCCTCGACGGGTGCGTCCGTCATCGGTGCCTCCTTGTCCGCCGGGCGGACCCGACGGGCTCGTCTGGAACGAAGGGGAACGAGCGCGCTGTGGAGAACGCTAGGAGCGAGGGATGCGCCTTGCATCGGCCCAAGGAACGGGAAGGCACGAAGCCGAGCCCTGGGACGGACCTAGGACCGCAGGGGGAGAGGCCCGCGTTTCCCGGTCCGGGCCGTCCCCTCGGGCACGCCCGGCAGCCCCCGCCAGGGGCCGCCCCCGCCAGGGGCCGGCCCCCGCACGTGGCGGACCGGCGCCTGTGGGAACTTGGTGCTTGCGGGACCCCGGCGCCTCCGGGACCCCGGCGCCTGCGGAAACTCGGCGCTTGCGGGCCCCCGATGCCTGCGGGACCCCGGTACCTGCGGCACTCGGCGCCTCCGGGACCCCGGTGCCCGAGGGCCCTTCAGGTCACGAGGGGCGCCGATGTCCTCCGGACACCGACGCCCCTGCATCCCGGACACCGACGCCCCCAGGAAGCCGCCGACCGCTGACGCCGTTGACGGCTCACGCCGCTGGCCGCTCACGTCACTGACGGCTTACGCCACGCACGGCTCACGCCAGTCACGGCTCAGGCCGCCGTCGCGTCCTTGCTGCCGGACGAGGAGTCTCCGCTGGGGGGTTCCTGGGCTGCGGGGTTCGAGCCGGTCGGGGTGGTGCCCGTCGTGGCCTTGCCGGCCTCCGCACCCGCGTCCGCACCCGCACCCGCGTCCGCACCCGCACCCGCACCCGCGTCCGCACCCGCGTCCGCACCCGCATCCGCGCCCACTTCCGCGCCCCCGTTCGCCGGGTGGGAGGCGGGAGTTGCCGGAGCGGGTTCGGCCGGGTGGGTCTCCTCGCCGTTGAGCTCCGCCAGCATCTGTCGGCTGAAGCCGAAGAAGTAGGTGGCGAGGAAGCCGACGACGTACCCGGCCAGGAGTCCGCCACCGTAGACGGCGACCGTGGTGCCCAGGCCCTGGTTGCCCTTCAGCAGCGGGAACAGGGCCCAGCCCGAGGGGCCGATGGCCGTGGATCCCACCTGGTCGCCCAGCATCGAGAACAGGCCCACGAACGCGCCGCCTGCCGCGCCACCGACGCAGGCCGTGACGAAGGGACGGCCCAGTGGCAGCGACACACCGTAGATGAGGGGTTCGCCGACGCCGAGGAAACCGGCCGGCAGCGCGGACTTGATGGTCTGGCGCACCGAACGGTTGTGGCGCAGCCGCAGGTAGACGGCGATGGCACAACCGACCTGGCCCGCGCCGGCCATCGCCAGGATCGGCAGCAGCACGGTGTAGCCCTGCTGCTCGATCAGGGTGGTGTGAATGGGGATGAGCGCCTGGTGCAGGCCGAGCATGACCAGCGGCAGGAAGAGTCCGCCCAGGACCAGACCGGCGAAGGCCCCGGTGTTCACCAGCAGCCAGTTGGCAGCCGTCCCGATGCCCGTGGCGACCTCACCCGCGACGAACATCAGCCCGTAGAGGGTGACCAGTCCCGAGACCAGCACGGTGACGGTCGGGGTGACCAGGACGTCGACGGCTTCGGGGACGCGGCGCCGGCAGACCTTCTCCACCCAGGTCGCCAGGGCAGCGGCGGCGAGGGCACCGAGCACACCACCCTGCCCGGGGGCGAGCTTCTGCCCGAACGCCTCGATGTTCGCGACGCCGGGGAAGACGATGATCGCGGCGACGGCACCTCCCAGCACCGGGGTGCCGCCGAACTCCTTCGCGGTGTTGAAGCCGACGAAGACCGCGATGAGCGCCATGAAACCGGAGGCGATAGCGGTGAGGGCCGAGGTCAGCCCCGGCAGCCAGCCGAGGTTGGTGAGCAGGCCGTTGACACCGGCGATGATGCCGCAGCCGATGAGGGCGGGGATCAGCGGCACGAAGATGTTGGCGATCCGTCGCAGGAAGAGCTTCACGGGTGTCGCGTTGCGTGCCTTGCGCTCCGCGCGCAGGGCGGCCCCCTGCGCGGCGAGGGCGTCGGCGGTGGCCTGGTCCGAGGCGGCGCCACCGGCCGGTCCCGGGCCGGGCGTCCCCTCGTCCGGAGTTCCGGCGCCCGGTGCCGTGGTGTCGCTCGCGGGGGTGTCACTCGCGGTGGTGCCGGTCGCGGTGGTGCCGGGTTCCGCCGCGGTGGGTGGGGTGTCGGCCCCGCGCGCGTTCTCCTCGGCGGCGAGGGCCTCGAAGAGGGGGGTGACCCGGGAGACGGCTCCGGGCCCGAGCACGATCTGGTAGGTGTCGTCCTCGACCACGCCCATCACGGCGGGCAGGGCCCGCAGTTCCTCCTCGCGGACCAGGGAACGGTCGCGCAGGCCGAGGCGGAGACGGGTCATGCAGTGGTCGATGGAGGAGAGGTTGGCCGCACCCCCCACCAGGGGGAGGATCGCGGCAGCGGTGGCGCGGTGCTTGTCGGCGGGGTCGGCGCCGTGGGGGGAAGCGGTCTGAGACATGGTGCGAGGCGCTGTTCTGTGCGGGGGCGCCCCGGGCTCCTTCGCCCGGGAGGCCCGGTGGGTCAACTCGTGGTCGCGGCCAGCAGGGCGGCGCGCAGGTGTCCTTCGGAGGCGGCGAGGAGGCGGGCCGCGGTCGGACCGTCGACGTCGGCGAGCACGCAGAGGATCGCGTTCTTCACCTCGCCGCCGGTCGCAGCGAGCGCCGCCTCGATACGGTCGTCCGCCGCGCCCGTCGCCAGCGAGACGATGCGGCGCGAACGGGCGTGCAGTTTCTCGTTGGAGGCGCGGACGTCCACCATGAGGTTCCCGTAGGTCTTGCCCAGGCGGATCATGGTGATCGTCGAGATCATGTTGAGGACGAGCTTCTGCGCCGTCCCCGCCTTCAACCGGGTCGAGCCGGTCAGCAGCTCGGGGCCGACGACGACCTCGATGCCGTGTTCGGCCGCCGCGGCCAGCGCGGACCCCGCGTTGCAGGACAGGCCGACGGTCAGCGCGCCCAGCTCGCGGGCGTGGCGCACGGCGCCGACCGCGTACGGGGTGCGCCCGGACGCCGAGATCCCCACGACCGTGTCCTGGGCCGTCAGCCCCAGGGCGCCCAGGTCCTCGGCGGCGAGTTCGGCGCTGTCCTCGGCGCCCTCCACCGCGGTGACCATGGCCGAGGGGCCGCCCGCGATGAGGCCGACGACCTCTCCCGGCCCGGTGTTGAACGTGGGCGGGCACTCGCTGGCGTCCAGGACACCCAGGCGCCCGGCCGTGCCCGCACCGGCGTAGATCAGGCGGCCGCCACGGGCCATCCGTTCAGCCGTCCCGTCGATGGCGGCTGCGATGCGGGGCAGCTGGGCGGCGACGGCGGCCGGCACCGTGGCGTCCTCGCCGTTCATGATCCGGGCGATCTCCAGGGTGGAGCGCCGGTCGATCTCGGCGAGTTCCGGCCGGAACGCCTCGGTCGTCAGGTGCTCCAGCTCGGCTCGCAGGTTCGTTTCGGCTCGCAGGTTCGTGTGGTCAGCGGTCGAAGACATCTGGCTGGCGGCTCTCTCTGGTGTGGTGCGGTGTGTGCGCCCCGCCACCTACCTGACTGCGGGTACCCCTCTGGGGACGCACCGTAGCCGGTGGCGGTGTGTCGGGCTCGGCGGCGCGGTCGAAGCCGAGCGGCAGGTGGCCCGGCTGGCAGCGGTCCCGTCCCGTCGGGGCGGGTCGTCGGGTGTGCCGATGGGACGGGTCGATGCGGTTCCGGGTGCGTCGGCTGGTTCCTGGGCCGGTCGCCTCCCGGGTGGTCGGTCAGTTGCGGGTACGGGGGTGGTGGCGGTGCGCCAGGGCCTCGTAGGAGGCGGCCAGTGCCGGGGCCGCCGTCTCGTAGGTCCGCTGCGCCACGCCCACGAAGAGGCAGTCGACGATCAGCAGCTGGCTGGTACGGGAGGACATGGCGGCCGGCCGCAGCTCGCTCTCGCGCGCCGAGGAGGTGGTGAGGATGTGGTCGGCGTACGCGGCGATGTCGCCGTCGGCGCGACCGGTGACGGCGATGGTCGTCGCGCCGCGGTCGAACGCCACCCGGAGCGGCTCGATGACGTCCGTGGTCCGGCCGGAGTGGGTGATGGCCACCGCGACGTCGCCGGCGCGCAACTGCACGGCGTTGGTGACGGCCAGGTGCGGGTCGGGGTGCGCGTGCGCGACCAGGCCGATGCGCAGCAGCTTCTGCGCGAGGTCCTGGGAGACCAGGTTGGAGGCGCCGACGCCGTAGACGTCCACCCGGCGGGCGGTGGCGAGCGCGGTGACGGCGGCCTCCAGTTGCGAGACGTCCAGTGCCTGGGCCGTGTCGACCAGGCAGCGCTGCTCCTCCTGGGCGAGTTTGGCGACCACGTCCGGGAGCGCGTCGTCGACGGCTATGTCGGCGGTCACGGCGGGCGCGCGGCCCGCGGCCTGCTGGGCGGCGAGCGCGGCGAGGGCCAGTCGCAGGTCCCGGTAGCCGGGGTAGCCCAGCAGTCGCGAGGTGCGCACCACGGTCGCCTCACTGGTGCCCGTCAGCGCGGCGAGGCCGGTGACGGTCAGCGCCGCGCAGCCCGCCGGGTCGGCGGCGACGGCCTCGGCGACCCGTTGCATGGAGCGGGTCATCGAGGGGGCGAGGGTGCGTACCTTTGAGGCCAGGGCGCCGGGAGCGGGCGGGTGCTGGGCGGTCCGTGGCGTGCCGCGCCGGTGGTCGGAGTCCGGCGGCGCCGCCTCACCCGCCGCGGGTGCCGGCGTGGGGCGCGCGGGGCGGGGGAAAGTTTCCTTCAGGCCTCTGCTCACACCTGAAAAGTAATTTCAGCGGCTGGGGGCGTCAATACCGTCTCCGCGTGGTGGGCCCCACGTGGGCGCGGTGCGGCTGGGGCCGCCGGCGGCAGGAGAGCGGTTCCCGGATGCTGCTGGACGCTCCGGCGCAGCCCTGGCCTGCTTCTCGGTCCCCTCGCGGTCTCGGGTGGGAGGGCCGCCGAGGCGGTGCTGCCGGCTTCGTATGCGTCCGGGCAGACGCGGCCGGCCGACAGCGCGAGCAACTCGTCCTGGCGGCGCGCGAGCAACTCGTCCTGGCGCCGCACGAGGTGGAGAGGCGCCGCCCGGTGAAGCGTGCGGTCACCGCGGTCCGCCCCGTCCGCACGGGCACCCTGACCTCGGGTGGGGCTGCGCACGCCGGGGAGCGCGGGACAATGGGTGCATGGAGTTGGAACAGGCACTGCACGCCGCCCGCGCGCTGGTCCTCGCCGACCTCATGGCCGGTGACGTCGCCGACGCCGAGATCGTCTCGCTGGTCGAGGACGCGGTGGTCCACCGCCGGTG
Organism: Streptomyces sp. NPDC059740; assembly: GCF_042733155.1. Taxonomy (NCBI): domain Bacteria; kingdom Bacillati; phylum Actinomycetota; class Actinomycetes; order Kitasatosporales; family Streptomycetaceae; genus Streptomyces; species Streptomyces sp. NPDC059740. Next base: position 47,042 of record NZ_JBHWGP010000011.1, read on the forward strand.
GTGGGTCGAGCAGTGGCCGGAGGGCGCCGCCTTCGTCGCCGGTCTGGTCGCCCAGGACGTCCAGGACGCCCTGCTGGAACGCTACGGACGGTGGCCGCTGTGCCCGGTGTGCACCGGCAGCGGCGATCCGCACGCCCTGGACGTGGAGCCCGAGTTGGGTGCCGACCCGCACTGGGTCTGTCCCCAGACGGCGGTGGCGGTGGCCCCCCTCGGATCGCTGGGGGCGGCCACCGGCTGACGCCGGCCGGGTAAGGCGCCGGTGACCGAGGACGTACCGCCGGCCGTTCCGGGACCCGGCGGCGAAGACCCGAGCAAGCAAGGAGGCCCGGCAGCACGTGACGCTCTACATCGACCCGCCCACCTGGCCCGCGCACGGCCGATCCTGGTCCCACCTCGTCAGCGACACCTCCTTCGAGGAGCTGCACGCCTTCGCCGCCGACCTGGGCCTGCCCGCACGCGCCTTCGACGGTGACCACTACGACGTGCCGGACCACCGGTACGCGGACGCGGTGCGCTCCGGAGCGGTGGCGGTGGGCGGCAAGGAACTGCTGCGCCGGTTGGTGGCGGCCGGACTGCGCCGCCCCAAGCACCGCCGTGCCGCAGGCCCGCAGCCAGGGCGCCCAGGTGCCGCAGGACACCGTCCGCCCCAGGACCGGCCCGGACCGGAGGCAGAACCACCGCAGGGTGGGTGAGGCGCACGAGGGCTCGGGCGCTCACCAACCGGGCAGGGCCGGGGACCACCGGCTTCCGGCTCTCCCGGGCGCACCGCCCCGGGCTGTGGGCACGGGCAGCCGTGGCGACCGGCTGTCCGGCCGGACTGCCGCGCTGCTGCTCGGCGTGCGGCTCGACCGGAGTCCCGCGCGGTGCGGCGAGCTGATTCAGCGGGTGGCCGACGGGGCATCCGGGTCCGGGCAGGCCGCCGGCCCGCTCCACCCCGCCCCGTCCACCGAGGAGTCACCCGTGGGAATCGGCCCGCTCACCGACCTGGACCCCGACTACAGCAGCCCGGACGCGGCTGCCGTCCCCTGGGCGGACGCCTCGGCTCTGCTGCGGGAGGCCGAGCTCTACTGGCTCAGCACCGTGCGGCCCGACGCGCGCCCGCACGTCACGCCGCTCATCGGCGTCCTGGACACCGACGAGGAGAGCGAACGGCCGACCTTGTGCTTCGCCACCGGCCCCGCGGAACGCAAGGCCCGCAACCTGCACCACAACCCGCACTGCGTCCTGACCACCGGGCGCAACGAACTCGGCGCCGGCTTCGACGTCGTGGTGGAGGGTGAGGCGGTCCGCGTGACGGACGGTGAGGAACTGCGGCGGCTGGCGGCCCTGTGGGAGGAGAAGTACGGCGCGTCCTGGCACTACGAGGTGGCGGACGAGCTCTTCGTCGGCGTGAGCGGTATCAGGGCCGAGGTGTTCGCCGTGCACCCGGTGACCGCCTTCTGCTTCGCCCGGGGGGAGCAGTACGCCCAGACCCGGTACCGGTTCGGACCTCCCGCCGGCGGCCTCGGCGGGTGACCGGGCGGGCGGTGCGCGGAGCGGTACGGGCGTGGCGGCAGCCCGGTGGACGGCGTCGGGGCAGGCCGTCGTGCGCGGGGCCTCCCGGTGCCGGCGGGTGGTGGGTGGGGTGCCTGGCGGGCCGCCACCACCCCCACGGCATAGTGGCGAGGTCCACCACCGAGCTCAGGAGCCCGAACATGCCGTTGTTCCGTCACCGCGCGAGCGTCACCGTCCTCCGCGACCTGGAGATCGTCCGCTCCCGCCTGGAGAGTGCGCTGGCCGAGGCCGATCCGGAACTGGCACCGGGGCTCAGGTACGCCCTGGACGTCGTCACCGAGCTGGACGACGAGCGCACCGACCTGCGCACCGAGTGGGCCCGGGGCGTCCTGGAGACGGAGGGCGTCGACCCACGAGCCCACGAGGTGCGGGCCGTGAAGGCGTTGCGCGACGCCCGCCCGGGCCTGTCGCTGCGGGACGCCGTGGAGATGGTCAAGGCCGTGCTGGCCACCGAGCACTGAGGAGCCGCCGTGCGAGGAGCCGCCGCGCCGAGGAGCCGCCTCGGTGCGGGCTGTGCGGACGGTCGCCCGTGGCGCGGGTGGGCCGTCGGTGTGCGGTGCGGGGGACGGGGGCCTGGCGCCGGGCGGGCGCAGGGGTTTCGGGGCGCGGCCGGCCGAGGGTACGGCCGTTGCCACGCGCCGCTCACCCGCCGAGAGGACGGACGGCGGTAGGTTCTCGGCCTGTACCTGACAGCATCGATCACCTGGGGATCCGATGAACCTGTGTCGACGTACCGCCCGCCTTCTCCTCACCGCAGGTCTGGTGGGTGCCCTGGCCACCGGGACCGCCGCCGTCGCGGCGCCGGCCCCCGGTGGCGCGGGGGCCGGCAACGGGCCGCGCGGCGCGGTGCCGCTGCGCGTCGCCTCGTACAACATCCACGCGGGGGCCGGCATGGACGGCGTCTTCGACCTCGACCGCACCGCGGCGGCCGTACGCGACCTGCACGCCGACGTCGTCGGCCTCCAGGAGGTGGACGTGCACTGGGACGCCCGCAGCCGCTGGCTGGACCTGGCCGCCGAACTCGGCGCCCGCCTGCACATGCACGTCTTCTTCGCGCCGATCTACGACGAGGACCCGGCCACCGCCGGCGCCCCCCGGCGTCAGTACGGCGTGGCGATCCTCTCGAAGTACCGCTTCGAGGAGACCGCGAACCACGACCTGACCAGGCTCTCCACCCAGGACCCCGACCCGCGGCCGGCGCCCGGCCCCGGATTCGCCGAGGTCGTGCTGCGGGTGCACGGCGTCCCCGTCCACGTTTACGACACCCACCTCGACTACCGGTCCGACCCGGCGGTGCGCACCCTCCAGGTCGCCGACACCCGCCGGATCATGGCGGAGGACTGCGGCACGCGCGGACGCTGCCCGCTCCAGTTCCTGCTCGGCGACTTCAACGCCGGTCCCGGGGCCCCGGAACTCGCGCCGCTCTGGCAGGAGCTGCGGCGGGCGGACGCGGGCGTCCCCTCCTGGCCCGCCGACACCCCCCGCACCGCCCTGGACTACGTCACCGGCTCCCGCGACCGGGTCTCCTTCCGGGACACCACCGTGGTCGACACCCAGGCCTCGGACCACCGGCCGGTCGTCACCGACGCGCTGCTGCGCCGCGGCAGGTGAGGCAGGCCCCGTGCACGGCCGCGAACGCACCCTGCCGCGAGCCGGGCGCGGGGTCGTCCGCGGACGACGTGGGGAGGAGGCCGGGGTGAGGAGGGGGGCTCGGCTCCGGCCCGGTGGTCAGTGCTCGCCGGGCGCCGGTGCGGCGGCCCCCCGCTCCAGGGCGGGCTCCTCGGCCGGCGTCCGGCCCCTGGCGACCAGCCGGGACGCGCTGGAGGAATGGTGGACCCGGATGGCGAAGAGGGTGATCACGACCGCGAGGCCGGCGAGCGCCGCCCCCGTCCACGCCACCGCCGGGTAGCCCCAGCCCGCGCTGATGACCAGCCCGCCCAGCCACGGGCCGATGGTGTTGCCCACGTTGAACGCCGCCGTGGTCGTCGCCCCCGCCAGGGTCGGCGCCGCGTCCGCCACCGCGAACATGCGCGCGTTGAGAGCGGGCGCGGTGGTGAAGGCCGTCACGCCCAGCATGAGGGCGAGTGCGACCGCGGCGGCCGGGACGTGGGCGGTCAGGGCGAGCACCACCAGCACGACGGTGGAGGCGCTGATCCCGCCGAGGATCGTGCCGAACAGGTGCGAGTCGGCGATCCGGCCGCCGAGGTAGGTGCCGGCGAGGGCGCCCACGCCGAAGAGGGCCAGCACCGTCGGCACCCAGCTCTCGGCCAGTCCGGCGGTCTCGGTCAGCAGCGGCGAGAGGTAGGAGAAGAGGGCGAAGACCGCGCCGCCGTTGAGCGCGGTGGCGGCCAGCGCGAGCCAGACCTGGCGGTCGCGGTAGATCCGCAGCTCCCGGCGGAGCACCGGCCGGTCCGCGCCCGTCGGCACCGAGGTGCGGGGCACCAGCGCCACCACGCCGACCAGTCCCACGGCGGAGAGCACCGCCACCGCCCAGAACGCCGACCGCCACCCGGCGTGCTCGCCGAGCAGCGCACCGGCCGGCACACCGGCGATGTTGGCCACGGAGAGACCTCCGACCATGACCGCCATCGCCCGGGCCCGCGCCGTCACCGGCACCAGCGACACGGCGACCGCCGCGCCCACCGCCCAGAACCCGGCACAGGCCAGGGCGCTCACCACGCGGGAGACGAAGAGCACCGGGTAGCTGGGGGCGAGCGCCCCCGCCACCTGACCGAGCCCGAAGACGGCGAGCAGCGCGATCAGCGTGGTGCGGCGCGGCAGGCGCAGCGTGGCCGCGGCCAGCACCGGGGCGCCCACTACCATGCCCACCGCGAAGGCGGAGACCAGCAGTCCGGCCTGCGGGATGGAGACGCCCATGTCCCGGGCGAGCGGCTGGAGGATGCCCGACAACATGAATTCCGAGGTGCCCAGGGCGAATACCGAAAGGCCCAGGACGAAGACGGCGGCGGGCATGCGTGTGCGGTCAGGAGACACACGTATCTGCTCGGTGGAGGCTTCAGGCATGTCCAGGCGAACGCCGACGGCAGGGGGGAGCATTCCTCGATCCGGGAGCGCGGTGGGGGTGCGGGGGGTGTTCCGTGTCACCCTCCGCGCGCCGCGGAGGGGCGGCTCGCGGAGCCCCGACCGGCTCGGCCCGGCGAGTGGGGGCGCTCACCGGGAGCCGGCGGTCCACGCCCCCGCCGTCCCGCGGCTCACCTCCCCAGCCGGTAGCCCTCCGCGGCCGACTCCACCAGGGTCAACGAGGCCTCGGGCGACAGCGCCGCGGCGCGGACCAGGTCGTAGGTGAGGCTGTAGCGCTCCACCTGCACCGGGTCGTCGAGGAACTTGTCACTGCCGGGCCCCTGGAGGTGCACCACCGGCGGGGCCTCGGTGAAGGTCATCAGTTTGAGAGCGCCCTCCAGGCCGGCGTGGGCGCCCTCGGCGAACGGCAGGACCTGGACGATGATGCGGCTCTCCTGGGCCAGGGTGAGGATGTGCGCGAGCTGGCCGGCCATGACGGCGGGGCCGCCCACCGGCCGTCGCAGCACCGCCTCGTCCAGCACCGCCCAGAACAGCGGGGTGGTCGGGTCCTCCAGGACACCGGCCCGTTCCAGCCGGGCGGCGACCATCTCCTCCACCAGCGACTCGGCCGCCACCGGGTCGGCGGCGCGCAGCACGGCCCGGGTGTACTCCTCGGTCTGGAGCAGGCCGGGCACGAGCTGCGGTGCGTACTCCCGGATCGTCTTGGCCAGCGACTCGGACTCGGCGGCCTGCGCCACGTGCTCAGGGAGCCGGGAGGTGGTCGCGGTCGCCAGGTGACGGGCGAAGAAGCCGTCGGTCCGCAGGATCTCGTCGATCTGCTCGGCGTACTCCCGCTGCATCCGGCGGGCCCCGGACTCCAACTGGCCGATGAAGGAGCCGCTGACGAACATCGGGGCGCCCAACTCGGCCTGCGAGAGACCGGCCTGCTCGCGCTGGTACCGCAACTCGGCTCCGTAGAGCGCGCGTGGGGTGAGCGTCGGGTCGGGACGGTGGGACTTGGACATGACGCGGCTCCCGCTCGTGTGCACGCTGGTGGTGACCCCTCCCCCCGCGCACCGTAGCCCCGCCGTGGCGCAGGGTGCACGCCCGTGGCGGGGTCGGTGGGAAAGGTGACCCCTGATGGCCTACAGCGGCGTCAACTTCCGTGACCTGCGGCGCCATTGATCGAAAAGGGCGGTAGGGGAGTGATGTCCCTCGTTGGGGGTTTTGCGGCACAGGGGGCACGCCCTGAGCCGGGGCCGGGGCGGCTCGTCCGCAGGGGGCGGGTGACACGTGCCCACCGGGTCCCGGCCAGGGGTGGTCCGTCCGTCCCGGGTCGGAGGGTGCCTGTCCGGGGGTGTCAGCCCGCCAGCAGGTCCAGTTCCGCCGACAGGTTGCGTCGGGCTGCGGCCTCCCACCGCGCCCGCCCCCGCGGGGTGCGGAAGAGCGCGGGGAGCTCCAGGAGCTGCCGCAGGACGGTTGCCCGGCCCTCGCGGAAGGTGCCGTCCGGGACGAAGGAGTACTCCTCCCGCACGGCCGAGGCGTACGCCGCGTAGGCCTCGGCCGTGCCCGCCAGGACGGCGAGGTCCGCGTCGCACAGCACCTCGCCGTTCCGGTCGCCCGGCGTGGGGTCGTGGGTCACCGTCAGCCGGACCAGGCGTGCCACCTCGGCGGTGCGGTCCGGGCCCACCCCCAGTTCCGGCAGGGCGCGCTCGGCCAGGGATGCGCTGCGCTCCTCGTTCTCGGAGCGGTCCGGGCGGTAGACCGCGTCGTGGAACCAGGCCGCCAACCGCACCGCCGCGAGGTCCTCGGCATGGTCGGCCAGGTCGTCGACCCGGTCCAGGACCGCGGCCAGGTGGACGGTGGTGTGGTAGTGGCGCTGCGGCTCCGACCAGCGGCGCAGCAGGTCCTCCGCGTAGCGGTCCGGGTCGGGTGACTCGCCCGCGGCGGCGGGGCGCGCGGCGGTGACGGTGGCCTCCCAGCGGTGGCGCAGGGTCTTCTCCAGGTCGTCCATGGGGTCATTCTCGCCGCGCCGTCGGGCTGTCGGCGGCCTGCCGCGGCTTGCCGCCGGCGTCCGGCCCCGGCGGTCGCGGGGGTGGGGCGGGGCCGTCCGCGGTGCGGGACGGTGAGGGAAGAGGGGTGCCGGACGTGGCGACGCGTTGCACGATGTGGCACTCTGGCTACATGTCTAGACCAATTCTCGAGGTGATCGCGCTCGACGCGCAGGACGCTCTCGCCGCCCGGGCCGGAGGGGCGGACCGCCTCGAACTGGTCACGGACATGGCAGCGGACGGCCTCACCCCGCCCCGTGAGGTGTTCGCCGAGATCCGCGCGGCGGTGGACATCCCGCTGCGCGTCATGCTGCGTGCCACCGACGGCTTCGCCGCGGGGGACGTCGACGCCCTGTGCCGGCGCGCGGCCGAGCTGCGGGCGGAGGGCGCCGAGGAGTTCGTCCTCGGGTTCCTCGACGGGACCGGTGCCCCCGATCTGGCCGCGATGGCCGCCCTCCTCGCCGAACTCGACGGCTGCCCCTGGACGTTCCACCGCGCCATCGACCAGGCCGCCGACCGCCACGCCCTGCGCGGTGCCCTCGCCGGCCTGCCCGGCCTGGACACCTTCCTGACCGCCGGCTCCGCGGCGGGCGTCGAGGAGGGACTGCCGACGCTGCTGGCCGAGGCCGCCCGCGCCACGGCCGGTGAGCCCGGCTACGCACCCCGCGTCATGGCGGGCGGCGGCCTCCACCTCCGCCACGTCCCGGCGCTGCTGGAAGGCGGCCTCGACGCCTTCCACATCGGCGGCGCGGCCCGTCCCGGCGGCTGGAGCGGACCGGTCGAGGCCGCCGCCGTACGGGACTGGCGCGCCGCTCTGGACACCTCGGCCGTCCCGGCCTGACCCCCGCCCCGGACGCCCGCCGAGCACCGCCGGGCGCCGAGCACCGCCGGGCGCCGCGCAACGCCGGGGACGAACACCGGGCGCCACCGGGCCGGGCCGGGGACACGCACCTCGCGGCTCCCCGGCGCCCGGCCCCCACCGTCCGGACCGCTTCGGGCCTCTCCCAGGCCCCCGGCCCCGGGTTCCGGGCAGCCAGCCTCGGGGCTCCCGCTTCAGGACTCAGGCCCCGGGAACCCCGGAACCCCGGCCTCAGGCCCCGGCCGTCAACCGGTCAGGCAGGTCCGCCGCGTGGACGACCGTCAGCCCGGAGACGGCCCTGGTCAGGCAGACGTAGAGGCGGCGCAGCCCGGTACGTTCGTCCGGTTCGCCGTCGACGACCGCGGCCGGTTCGTCCAGCACCACGGAGTCGTACTCCAGGCCCTTGGCGAGCGCGGCCGGCACCAGCGTCAGCCGGGCCTCGGACGAGGTCTCCTCACCCGGCGCGAGCACCCCGAGGCCCGCCGCCGCCAGCGCCTCCCGCAGCGCGGGCAGCCGGGCCTCGGCCGCGATCAGACCGACCGAGCCCTCCCTGGCCAGGGCGTCCCGGCAGGCGGTCAGCACGGCCGCGTCCAGGTCCTTTGGCGGCGTGCGGCGGATCTCGAAGTCGCCGGGCGCCTCCCGGATCGAGGTGGCCTCGCGCAGCCGCGGAGCGATGGCGGGCAGCAGCCGCGAGGCGTAGGCGATGACCTCGCGCGGCACCCGGAAGCCCTGCGTCAGCTCCTCCACCCGCGCCCCCGCCTTGCCCAGGTGCACCAGCGCCTCCTCCCAGGAGTCGGTGGCCCACGGGGTCGTTCCCTGCGCCAGGTCGCCCAGGATCGTCGCCGACCCCGTCGTGCAGCGGCGGCCCACCGCGCGGTACTGCATGGGGGAGAGGTCCTGCGCCTCGTCCAGCACGACGTGGCCCAGCGACGGGGTGCGCTCGACCAGGTCCCGCGCCTCGTCCACCAGCACCGCGTCGGCCGCCGACCAGGGCGCGCTCTTCACGCCGCGCGCCGGCTTCGGCCACAGCACCGCCTTCTGCTCCTCCTCGGTGAGGACGCCCGCCGCGTGCTCGGCCAGGAACGCCGCGTCGCCCAGCAGCCGGAGCACCACCTTCACCGGGTCCAGCGGCGGCCAGACCGCCTTCACCGTGGCCTTCACCGCGGCGTTGCGGGCCACCGCGTCCTGCACCCGGTCGTCGGGCGCCTCCCCGGCCTGCTCCATGCGCACCAGCACGGCGTGGGCGATGCGGTGCGGCAGCGCCTCGCGGCCCGCGCCGTAACGGGTGTCGCGGTCCAGCAGCTGCCGCACCATCTCCTCGATCTCCTGCGCCGGCACCCGCCACCGCCGCGAACCGCGCACCACCACACACGGCTCGGTGGGCATGCGGACGTGGGAGCGCACGGCCCGGCGCAGCACCTCCGCCAGCCGCGCGTCGCCCTTCACGGTGGCCGCCCGCGCGTCGTCGACCCCGCGCACCTCCACGTGCGCCACCAGGTCGTCGACGGTCGCCTGCTGCACCTCCAACTCCCCCAGCGCGGGCAGCACCTGCGCGATGTAGTGCAGGAACGACCGGTTCGGGCCGACGACGAGGGTGCCGGCGCGGGCCAGTCGCTCCCGGTGGGCGTACAGCAGGTACGCCACCCGGTGCAGGCCCACCGCGGTCTTGCCGGTGCCGGGCGCGCCCTGCACGCAGAGGGTGCCGGTCAGGTCGGCGCGGACGATCTCGTCCTGCTCCGGCTGGATGGTCGCCACGATGTCGCGCATCGGACCGACACGCGGGCGTTCGATCTCGCTCTGGAGCAGCTTGCTGGCCGCCGGGTCGCCCGAGCCGCCCGCCGCCGGGTCGTCGAGGTACTCGTCCTCGTACGCGGAGAGCCGCCCGCCGGTGTACCCGAAGCGGCGCCGCAGCCGCAGGTCCATCGGGTCCTTGCGGGTCGCGCGGTAGAAGGCCTGCGAGACGGGGGCGCGCCAGTCCAGGACCATCGGGTCGCCGTCGACGTCGTGGACGTGGCGGCGCCCGATGTAGAACCGCTCGCCGGCCGCGCCCTCGGCCAGTTCCTCGCCGGGCGCGCGGAGGTAGTCCAGCCGCCCGAAGAACAGCGGGGTGTCGGCGAGGTCGGCGAGGGACTTGATGCGCGCCTCCATCTGCGTCTGCAGCACCTGGGCGTTGACCCAGTTGGCCGCGACGTTGCGGATGTCCAGCGACTCGGCGTCCTCCCGCATGGCCCGCAGCGCCACCCGGGACGCCGTCAGGTGGGCCTGTTCGCGCTCCAGCGGGTCGGTGGCGGCGCCGGTGTCGGGCGGGGCTGCGGGGGCGGGGGACTGCGGCTGGTCGGGGACGGGCGTGGGCACGGCGTTGCCTCCGGCGGAATTCGGACACGATCACGGCGCACGCGGGCCCGGCGGCAGCACAGCAGATCCCTGCGGCCTGGGTGGGCGGGCGTGGTTTCCGGCCGGTTTCCGTCCGGTCGGGCGCCCGGCGCGGCGGCGGGGCGGGGCCCGGACGGCCTGGGCGGGCCGGTCCGGGGCGAAGCGGCGATTGTAGCCACCGTGCGGCGGTGGCGCGACGTCTTTTCCGGGCGGCCTCTGGCGCAGTCTGTTCGCCGCCGCGCGCCCGGCGGGGCGAGTTTCGCCGGCGTCACGCGGACGGGGAAGCCGATCCGTTAGCGTCGCGCGGACGGGGAAGCCGATCCGTTAGCGTCGCGCGGACGGGCCGGACGAGGTGTCGAGGAGGGGCCAGCGGTGACTGCCGTCGAGGGCACGGAGGCAGCGGAGGGGACACGGCCTGGGGACGCCTGGTCGAGGAGGGCGCCGGCGGCCGTGCCGGTCTCCCGCCGCGCCCTGCTGCTCGCCGGCGTGGCGGTGGCCCTCTCCCTCGCCGGGCTCCTCGCCTTCTGCCTGCTCAGGCCGCCCTACATGGCCGACGTCGTCGTCTACCGCGCAGAGGGCCACGCCGCCGCCACCGGTGGCGACCTCTACGGCTTCACCGTCACGCCGTGGCACCTGCCCGCCACCTACCCGCCGTTCGCGGCCCTGCTGTTCATCCCCGCCTCCTGGCCCACCCTGCACGGCCTGAAGATCGTCACGCTGGTGGTCAACCTGGCGCTGCTCGCCGTCGTGACGTACCTGTCGGCGAAGCTGGCCGGCCGCTGGACGCAGTTGCGGTCCGCGCGCCGGCTGCCCGCCCTGGTCGGCGCCACGGCCCTCGCGGTGTGGCTCGAACCGGTCTTCCAGACCCTCACCTTCGGGCAGGTCAACCTCGCCGTCACGGCCCTGGTGCTGTACGACCTCACCCGGCCCGACCACGCGACGGGCAAGGGCTTCGCCATCGGGCTGGCCGCCGGCATCAAACTCACCCCCGGCTTCTTCGTGCTCTACCTGCTGGTCACCGGCCGGGTGCGGGCGGCGGCCACGGCCCTCGCCGGGTTCCTGACCTCGGCGCTGGTCGGCGCGCTCGTACTGCCCCACTCCAGCGTCGACTTCTGGGCGCACCGGATGTTCGAGACGGGCCGGGTGGGCAAGGTCTGGATCGTCGACAACCAGTCGCTGCAGGGCGCCGTGGCCCGCGTCCTGCACCTGCCCGCCCCCGGCATGCTGTGGGCGGTCCTGGCGCTGTGCACCGCCGTCGCCGGGCTCTACCTCGCCCGGCGGCTGCACGGTCTGGGCCAGGAGGCGTGGGCCGTGCTGTGCGTCGCGGTGACCGCGCTGCTCATCTCGCCCATCAGCTGGTCCCACCACTGGGTGTGGTGCGTGCCGCTGCTGGTGGTGGCGGCCTCCCGGGTGCGGGGCTCGCGCCGGCGGCTGGTGCTGCTGGTGGCCACCGCCGTCGTCTTCAGCGCCCGCACCATGTGGCTGCTGCCGCACGAGGGCACCCAGGACCTGCACTTCGCCTGGTGGGAACAGCCGCTCGCAGCGCCCTACCCGCTGCTGGGGCTCGCGTTCCTGGCGGGGGCGCTGGTCACGGTGCGGCGGCACGAGCGCCGGGCCGTGCGCCGGCGGACGGCGCCGGCCACCGCGGTGGCCTGAGGCCGGGAGCCGCCGCTCCCGGCCGGTCCGCCGCCCCCGGACACCTGCCGCCGGCGGGGGTCAGGCCTCCTCGCCCGCCGCCAGCAACTCGTCCGCGTCCATGATCCGGTAGGCGTAACCCTGCTCGGCCAGGAAGCGCTGCCGGTGGGCGGCGAAGTCCTGGTCGACGGTGTCGCGCGCCACCACCGAGTAGAAGCGCGCCTCGTGGCCGTCGGCCTTCGGCCGCAGCACCCGGCCGAGGCGCTGGGCCTCCTCCTGGCGCGAGCCGAAGGTGCCGGACACCTGGATCGCCACGGTCGCCTCCGGAAGGTCCACCGAGAAGTTCGCGACCTTGGAGACCACCAGCACCGACAGCTCGCCCTGGCGGAAGGCCTCGAAGAGCTTCTCGCGCTGCGCGTTGCTGGTGTCGCCCTTGATGACCGGGGCGCCCAGGTGCTCGCCCAACTCGTCGAGCTGGTCGATGTACTGGCCGATCACCAGGGTCTGCTCGCCCTGGTGGCGGCGCACCAGTGCCTCGGTGACCTGCTGCTTGGACGCGGTCGTCGCGCAGAACCGGTACTTCTCCTCGGTCTCCGCCGTGGCGTACGCCAGCCGCTCGGAGTCGGTGAGGTTGACGCGGACCTCCACGCAGTCGGCGGGCGCGATGTAGCCCTGCGACTCGATCTCCTTCCACGGCGCGTCGAACCTCTTCGGCCCGATGAGCGAGAAGACGTCCGACTCGCGGCCGTCCTCCCGCACGAGCGTCGCGGTCAGCCCGAGGCGGCGCCGCGCCTGGAGGTCGGCGGTGAACTTGAAGACCGGCGCCGGCAGCAGGTGCACCTCGTCGTAGACGATCAGGCCCCAGTCCCGGGAGTCGAACAGCTCCAGGTGCGGGTAGACGCCCTTCCGCTTGGTCGTCAGCACCTGGTACGTGGCGATGGTGACCGGGCGGATCTCCTTCTTCGTCCCGCTGTACTCGCCGATCTCCTCCTCGGTCAGCGAGGTGCGGCGCACCAGCTCGTGCTTCCACTGCCGGGCCGAGACGGTGTTGGTGACGAGGATCAGCGTGGTCGCCTTGGCCTGCGCCATGGCCCCCGCGCCCACCAGCGTCTTCCCCGCACCGCAGGGCAGCACGACGACGCCGGAGCCGCCGTGCCAGAAGTTGTCCACGGCCTGCTGCTGGTAGGGGCGCAGCGACCATCCGTCCTCGTCCAGGTCGATGCGGTGCGCCTCACCGTCGACGTACCCGGCGTGGTCCTCGGCCGGCCAGCCGAGCTTGAGCAGGGTCTGCTTGATCTGCCCGCGCTCGGAGGGGTGCACCACCACGGTGTCCGGGTCCAAACGCTCCCCGACCAGCGGCTGCACCTTCTTGGACTTCAGCACCTCCGCCAGCACCGGCCGGTCGGTGGTGGTCAGGACCAGGCCGTGCGCGGGGTGCTTGGTGAGGGTCAGGCGCCCGTAGCGGGACATGGTCTCGGCGATGTCGACGAGCAGGGCGTGCGGCACCGGGTAGCGCGAGAACTGCACCAGGGCGTCCACCACCTGCTCGGCGTCGTGCCCGGCGGCCCGCGCGTTCCACAGGCCGAGCGGGGTGACGCGGTAGGTGTGGATGTGCTCCGGCGCGCGCTCCAGCTCGGCGAAGGGCGCGATGGCCCGCCGGCAGGCGTCGGCCTGCTCGTGGTCGACCTCCAGCAGGAGTGTCTTGTCGCTCTGGACGATCAGTGGCCCGTTCACGCGTGTGTGACCCTTTCTGCGACCTCGCCCCGCCGCCCCGGCGGCTGGTGCCGGACGGGCGGCGGTCGACGACCCCCTACGACGGCGGACGCCCCGGGACGCGGGGCGGCCAAACGTCCAGTGTGCCGCATGGCAGCGGGGAAGCGGGTGGCTCGGGACACACGCCCGGCGGAGGGTCCCGGAGCGCCTACTGCGGGTAACGCGGCAGGTCGGTGGTGGAGATCGTCCACTCGCCGATGGCGACGTCCTCGCCGTAGACGAAGTCCTTGCGGATGGCGTAGCGGGGGCCCTCGGGGGTGTCGTGGATGTCGGAGAGGACGGTGCCGGTGCCGGTGCGCGGGTCGAACACGGCGTAGCAGGGGACGCCCATGAGCGGGTAGTCCCGCATCTTCCCCACCCAGTCGTTGTCCGGGTTGGAACGGGAGACGACCTCGATCGCGGCGAGCAGTGAGCGGGGGGCGAAGGGGCCGTCGTCCGCCATGTCGGAGAGAGCGACCACGATCACGTCGGGATGGCGGAGGATGCCCTGGTCGGGGGCCTCGACATCCGGGGTGCCGGTGTGGGCGGGCAACTCCGACGGCATGGTGTGCTCAAGGCGGCGGCGGACGCGCAGGGCGGTCAGTTCGTGGCGGCCGTTGGGTGTCGTCAGGTCGTGGACGATCCCCTCCCGGGTGATCTCCAGCTTCCCGGTAACGTCCTCCCGCACCCGCTCGACGACGTCACGCATCGCCCGGTAGCGGAAGCCCGCCTCCGGTACCTCCGATACGACGGGCGTGTCGGGAGCAGCCCCCACGGTGCGGTTCCTCTCCCTGGTCGGTCCTCGTGCTGGGCGAGCGCCGGCGGCTCGGGCTCAGGCCACAGTGTCCACCCTCGCGCCTGTCCTGCCATGCCTGGAGGCGCGGGGGCGGCGCCCACCGCCGTCCCGTCCTCACCCCGACGGATCCTCCGCCAGCTCCGCCACCCCCGTCACGCGGTGCAGCGGGAAGGTGCGGACCTCGTCGGCGGTGTGGTCGTAGGCGGTCACGAAGCCGCCCTCGACGCGCAGCGGGGCGATGACCCGCTGGCTGGCGGAGCCCTCGGCGCCCACGAAGCCGATCCAGACGGCGCTGCCGGTCAGCGCCGCGGCCTGCATCGCGGCCAGGGTCTCCGCCGAGGTGGTGCGCGGCAGCTCGCCGGGTGCGGCGCCGCTCTGGGCCACCGGGCGGCGCTCCGCGGTGGCGGCCATGTCGCCGGCGCGCACCGCCCGCACCGCGGCCGACAGCAGCCGGGCGTCGGGTGGCGGCGGGCCCTCCGGGACGGGGACGGGGGCCGAGCGCGGCGGGGTGCGGTAGGCGTCCGGGCGGGCCACGAGCACGTCGCCCTCCTGGGACTCGGCGGCCGGCGCGTACCCCAGCGCCCGCAGCCCGGCCAGCAGCTCCTCCGGCGGCAGTGTCGAGGCCAGCACGGTCGGCGCCAGGCGGCGCAGCCGCAGGCCCTCGGTGCGCCGGCCCGCGGCGGCGGCGGCCAGGATCTCGGCCAGCACCGCCTCGTCGTCGCAGCGCACGTAACTGGCGACGGCCCCGACCCGGACCTGGCCGTGGCGGCGCGCCACGTCGTCGATGAGGTACGCCAGGGGCTGCGGCACCGGCGTCGCGCTGTGCCGGGCGAGGAACTCCTGGAGCTCGGCGGCCGACCGGCCGGCGTCCAGGGCCCGGCGCACCGAACCCGGCGTGAAGCGGTACACCGTTGCCCCGCCCTTGGACTCCACGTCGGCGAGGACGTCCAGGGCGTCGGCGAGCGGACGGCGCAGCGGGCCGGGCGCCACCGCCGTCAGGTCCGCCTGGAGCAGCACCTGGTCGGTCGGCTCGGGCAGCAGCGGTGCCAGCGCCGCGGCGGCACGCCGGCGCTGCTCGGGGGCGGGGGCCGGGCCGGCGGCGGCGTCCCAGCTCCCGTCCCCGGTGGCCGGGGCGGCCTCGTCCGCCGGGAGGCCCAGCAGGGCGCGGGCGGGCGAGGCGAGCGCGCCGCGGCCGGTCACGCCGAGGGTCTCGGCCTCCTCCAGGGCCCAGCGGGCCAGCCGGGTGCGCAGGTCCTCGCCGCCGTCCTGCGGCGTGCCGGCGGGCGGCTGCGGGGTGCGGGCGTCCCCCTCGGCGGGGCCGGGGGCGCGCAGCGGGCGCTCCCAGTGCATCCGGTCCAGCAGGGCGCGGGCCGGCACGGAGGTCCCGGCGGGCAGCTGCGCCAGCAGGGTCAGCGCGCGGCGGCGCACCTCGGGGGCGGCGGAGCGGTCCAGGTGCGGGCCGAGGGCGGACAGGCCGCGGCCCTTGGCGTCGGCGCCGCCGACCAGGCCGGGGGTGCGGGTGGCGGCCAGCCACGCGGCGGCCAGCTGGACCCAGCGTTCCGCCTCGGGTTTCTCGCGCCACTCCTCGGCGTACGGGGTGGGCGCGTACCGTTCGTCGGCCTCCCCGTCGGAGGCCAGCAGCCCGGCGGCGTACGCCAGCTCCAGCCAGAACGCGGCCTGCTGTTCGGGCACGTCCAGCGCGGTGGCGGTGCGCCGCAGGTCCCGCACGCTCAGGCCGCCGGCCCGCAGCACCGGCGGGCCGCCCAGGTGCCACTCCTTGAGCAGTTCCTCGACGGTGGCCAGCGCGGTGAACGCCTGGCCCGCGGCGGCCTGGTCGACGGTGTGCGGGTCGCGGGTGGTGGCGGGCGCGAGGGCCGGCGGCAGCGGTTCGGGGGCCCGGTGGGCGCGGCCGGCGCGCAGGCCGAGCGCGGCCTCGCGCGGCAGCACCACGCCGCGGGCGCCGTGCGGCAGCAGCAGGCCGCGGTCCAGCAGCCACCGCAGGTGCGGTCCGGGCCGGTCGGTGACCGAACCGTAGGGCGGCCCCCACACCAGGCGCCGCAGGACCGCGGTGGACTCCTCGGGCGCCTGGTCGAGGAGACGGGCGAGTGCGGCGCGGTCCTCGAAAAGCGCGGACAGGGCCGCCACCGCGCTCACCGGGTCGTGGGTCGGTGGCAGCCCGGCGGCGGCCAGGACGTCCTGGAGCCGGCCCGGGGACATGCCGGCCGCCGCCTCCGCCACGGTGGGTCCGAGACCGGTGGGGGAGGGCCGGGTGGGGGCGGGGGAGAGCAGCTCGCGGGCGGTGCGCACCAGCCGCAACCGGTCCTCCGGGCCCCACACCAGGGCCCGGGTGCGCAGGGTCGCCAGGGCGTGGGGGAGCCGCTCGGCGACGGCCTCGGCGTCGGCGGGCGGGCCGTGGTCCGTCCCGTCGGCGAGGGGGGAGGGCGTGCCGTCGCCCGTCAGCAGGGCGAGCAGGGTCGCCGTGGGGCAGGGGTCGGGGGCGACGGCGAGTGCCTCGGCGGTCTGGAGGGCGAACCGGTCCAGGCGCTCCACCGCCCGGGCCACGGACGCGCGCGTGCCCGCCCGGGTGGCGAGCTGGGTGAGGTCGCCGGGGACCGGGTTCAGCAGGTCCGGCCGGGCCCGCAGCAGCGCGGACAACTCGTCGTCGGTGCGCGCGCGGAGCTCCTCGGCGAGCGTGCGCGGAGCGGAGGAGGGGCTCATCCGTCCCACGGTACTGGGCGTGGCTGTGCGGTGGGCCCCCGGCGGGCCGGGGCCGGGCCGGGCGTCGGAGCTGCGGGCCGCGGCTGCCGGGTCTACAGCCGGTAGGCCGGCGCGGCCCCGCGCGTGTCCAGCAGGAGCTGGGCCTTCATCGCCAGCCCCTGGAGGTCGTAGACGCGGTGGTGCTGGAGGAGGAGGGTGAGGTCGGCGTCGGCGGCGGCCTCGTAGAGGGAGTCGGCGCGCGGCACGGGGCGGTCCAGTACGTGCCACTGCGGGACGTAGGGGTCGTGGTAGGCCAGGTGGGCGCCGAGTTCCATCAGCCGGGAGGCGATCTCGCGGGCGGGCGAGCCCTGCTGGTCGGCGAGGTCCGGTTTGTAGGTGACGCCGAGCAGCAGCACCCGGGCGCCGCGGGCCGACTTGCCGTGTTCGTTCAGCAGCGCGGCGCCGCGCTGGACCACGTACCGCGGCATGCGCCCGTTGACCTCCTGCGCCAGCTCGACCAGGCGCAGCGGGTAGCCGGGGGAACGTCGTTCACAGGGGAGGTAGTTGGGGTCGATGGGGCCGGTGGGGCCGCCCACGCCGGGGCCCGGGCGGAAGGACTGGAAGCCGAAGGGCTTGGTCTCCGCGCACCGGATGACGTCCCACAGGTCGACGCCGATGTCGTGGCAGAGCACGGCCATCTCGTTCATCAGGGCGATGTTGAGGTGGCGGTAGTTGGTCTCCAGCAGTTTGGTGGTCTCGGCCTCGCGCAGGCCGCGGGCGCGGACCACCTTGTCGGTCAGCCGGTGGTAGAACGCGGCGGCGGCCTCGGTGCAGGCGGGGGTGAGGCCGCCGATGACCTTGGGGACGGTGGCGTAGGGGTGTGTCCGGTTGCCGGGGTCGTGCCGGGTGGGCGCGTGGGCCAGGTGGAAGTCGCGGCCCGCCCGCAGTCCGGAGCCCTCCTCCAGCAGGGGGCGCAGGTAGTCCTCGGTGGTGCCGGGGTAGACGGCCGACTCCAGGATGACGGTGGTGTGGGGCCGCAGGTGCGCGGCGAGGGCGCGGGCGGCCTCCCCCACGGCGCCGAGGTCGAGGGCGTGGTCGACCCGCGGCGGGGTGGGGGCGCAGATGACGGCGGTGCGGACCCGGCCCAGCGCCGCGGCGTCCTCGGTGGTGCGGAAGCCGGCGGCGAGCAGACGGCGCATCTCGGCGGCCGACAGGGCCCCGTCGGCGGGCGTGGTGTGGGGGACGAGGGGGTCGGGCCGGTGGGAGAGGGACGGCTGGGTCTCGGCAGTGCGGTGTCCCTCACCGTGGGCTGCGGCGGGCTGGGGGACGTAGCCGATGGTGGCGAGGCCGGCGGCGGTGGCGGCCTGGGCGAGGGGGAGGCCGAGGTGGCCGAGTCCGATGACGGCGAGGTCTGCGGGCATGGGCTGGCGTCCTTCCCGACGGTGCGGGCCTGGCACAAGAACGCCGACTCCGCATGTCCGATTGACTCATAAGTAGACTAAACGGACATTCGTTGCAGGTGGTGGATTGAGCGACGGGGCGGGTTCGCCGCCCGAACGGCCCCGGTGAACCCCGCCCCCGCCCCCGGATCGGCGCTCCGCGCTGTGCCGCCGGCCGAGCGCGCCGCCCCGCCCGCGCCGTGCTGAGGTGTCGTCACCGCGAAGCCGGGGATACCCGCCGTAGCGCGTCACGTCGTGGCGCGCCGGCGCACCCGCCCCCGCGCGGCGCGCCGATGCGGCGACGGGAACGGGAGGCGCGCAGTGGTGAGGACGGCGACACTGGGACCGGTCGGACGAGCCGAGGCGCTCGCACGGATGGCGGAAGGCGAGCTGGACGTACTGGTGGTCGGCGGCGGGGTGGTCGGCGCCGGCACCGCCCTCGACGCCGCCACCCGCGGCCTGACCACCGGCCTGGTCGAGGCGCGGGACTGGGCCTCGGGCACCTCCTCCCGCTCCAGCAAGCTCATCCACGGCGGCCTGCGCTACCTGGAGATGCTCGACTTCTCCCTGGTCCGCGAGGCACTGAAGGAGCGCGGCCTGCTGCTGGAACGCCTCGCCCCCCACCTGGTCAGGCCGGTGCCCTTCCTCTACCCGCTGCGACACCGGGGCTGGGAGCGCTGGTACGCCGGCTCCGGCGTGGCGCTCTACGACGGCATGTCGGTCTCCTCCGGCCACGGCCGCGGCCTCCCCCTGCACCGCCACCTCTCCCGGCGCGCGGCCCTGGGAGTCGCCCCCTGCCTGAAGAAGGACGCCCTGGTCGGCGCCCTCCAGTACTACGACGCACAGGTCGACGACGCCCGCTACGTCCTCACCCTGGTCCGCACCGCCGCCGCCTACGGGGCCGCCGTCGCCGGCCGGGCGCGCGTCACCGGCTTCCTGCGCGAGGGCGAACGGGTCGTCGGCGCCCTGGTCCGTGACGACGAGGCGGGCGGCGAGTACGAGGTGCGGGCCCGGCAGGTCGTCAACGCCACCGGGGTCTGGACCGACGACACCCAGGCGCTCGTGGGCGAGCGCGGCCGGTTCCACGTCCGCGCCTCCAAGGGCGTCCACCTCCTCGTCCCCAAGGACCGCATCCACTCCGCCACCGGGCTGATCCTGCGCACCGAGAAGTCCGTACTCTTCGTCATCCCCTGGGGCCGCCACTGGATCATCGGCACCACCGACACCGACTGGGACCTCGACAAGGCCCACCCCGCCGCGTCCAGCGCCGACATCGACTACCTCCTGGAGCACGTCAACTCCGTCCTGGCCGTCCCCCTGACGCGCGACGACGTCGAGGGCGTCTACGCGGGCCTGCGCCCCCTGCTCGCCGGCGAGTCCGACGCCACCAGCAAGCTCTCCCGCGAGCACACCGTCGCCCACCCGGTGCCCGGGCTCGTCGTGGTGGCCGGCGGGAAGTACACCACCTACCGGGTCATGGCCAAGGACGCCGTGGACGCCGCCGTGCACGGCCTCGCCGGCGGCCCGCCCGGCTCGACCTGGGGCCGGGTCGCCGACTGCGTCACCGAGGAGACGCCACTGGTCGGCGCCGAGGGCTACCGCGCCCTGTGGAACGCCCGCGCCCGCACCGCCGCCCGCACCGGCCTGCACGTGGCCCGTGTCGAGCACCTGCTGGGCCGCTACGGCTCGCTGGCGGAGGAGGTCCTGGAACTGGTCGCGGCCGACCCGGCACTGGGCCGCCCGCTGACCGGCGCCGACGACTACCTGCGGGCCGAGGTCGTCTACGCCTGCTCCCACGAGGGCGCCCGCCACCTCGACGACGTCCTCACCCGCCGGACCCGCATCTCCATCGAGACCTTCGACCGCGGCACCCGCTGCGCCCGCGAGGCCGCCGAACTGATGGCCCCCGTCCTGGGCTGGGACGCCGAGCAGACCGCGAAGGAGGTCACGCACTACGAGAAGCGGGTGGCGGCCGAACGCGAGTCGCAACGCCAACCCGACGACCTCACCGCCGACGCCGCACGCCTGGGCGCCCCGGACATCGTCCCGCTGTGACATCCGGACATCCCGGGCGCCGGCCCGCCGTGCCGCTCGGCTTCCGTCCGGTCCCCACGGCGGTGAGGCGAGGGCGGACGGCGTCCCGGGGCGCGGCGGCGGGACGCCCCGCCGTGCCCTGTCACCCGGACGTTCACCCTTCCCCCTTCCCGTCGCCACAGTCTCACCACGCCCCGAGAGACGGCCCCGGGCGGGGCCCTGACGGGCGGTCGGCGGGCCCGGGCCGTCCACCCGGGACTTCCGCACTCCCGTGAATGAGGGACAATGAAACCTCTGCCAGGGTGGGTCGTCCGAGTTGAACTGTTTTGGGCAGTGGAGTTCATGTGAAGGCAGTCAACTCGGCTGGATAACAGAGGGGATTCCGTGGGCGACGAGGGCGAGAAGGACGGCGAGAAGGGCAGGCTGCTCGCCGACCGCTACCGGCTCACCGCAGTCCTCGGCCGAGGCGGGATGGGCACGGTCTGGCGCGCCCGCGACGAGGTCCTGGGACGCGTGGTCGCGGTCAAGGAGCTGCGCTTCCCCGGCGGCGTGGAGGAGGACGAGAAGCGCCGCCTGATCACCCGCACGCTGCGCGAGGCGAAGGCCATCGCCCGCATCCGCAACAACGGGGCCGTCACCGTCTACGACGTCGTGGACGAGGACGACCGGCCCTGGATCGTGATGGAACTGGTCGAGGGCCGCTCCCTCGCCGAGGTGATCCGCGACGACGGCCCGCTGGAACCCCGCCGCGCCGCCGAGGTCGGCCTCGCCGTGCTCGACGTCCTGCGCGCCGCGCACCGCGAGTCGATCCTGCACCGCGACGTGAAGCCCTCCAACGTCCTCATGTCCGACGACGGCCGCGTCGTCCTCACCGACTTCGGCATCGCCCAGGTCGAGGGCGACCCCTCGGTGACCTCCACCGGCATGCTCGTCGGCGCCCCCTCCTACATCTCCCCCGAGCGGGCCCGCGGCCAGAAGCCCGGCCCGCCCGCCGACCTGTGGTCCCTGGGCGGCCTGCTGTACGCCTGCGTCGAGGGCGTGCCGCCCTACGACAAGGGCTCGGCCATCGCCACCCTCACCGCCGTCATGACCGAGCCGCTGCAGCCGCCCAAGCGCGCCGGCGGGCTGGAGAAGGTCATCGCCGGCCTCCTGGTCAAGGACCCCGACAAGCGTCTCGACGACGCCGGCGCCCGCGCCCTGCTGACCGAGGCGCTCGCCGAGCCGGAGCCCAAGGCTGCCGAGCCGCCCGCCGACGCCACCCGCGCCATGGCGCTGCCGCCGGCCCCCGCGACCTCGTCCCCCGCCGGGGCCAAGGCATCGAAGGCGACCCGGAGCGAGAGCGGCAAGGCCGCGCAGGCGGGCAAGGCCGCCGCGGGCGGAGCGGCCGCGGCAGGTGCCGCCGAGGCCGCCGCGAAGTCCCGGGCGAAGCCTTCCGGCGCCGCCCCTGCCGCCTCCGCGGCCGACACCGCCCCACCGAAGGCGCCCGGCGGCGGACCGGCTGCCCCCGCACCCGCCGGCGCGGGCCCGGCCGGCGTACCGCGGCGCGTCATCGCCATAGCGGCCGTCGTCCTCGTCCTCGTCGTGCTCGGAGCGGTCCTCGTCTACACCCTCGGGCAGGGCGACGACGAGCGCGCCGGCCGCCACGACGGCAAGAAGGCCACGCCGACCGCGTCCGGCAGTCCCAGCGGAAGCGCCCAGGCCACCTCCCAGGGCGGCCAGGGCGCGGAGTCCGGCGCCTCGAAGGACTCCTCGGGGCACGACTCCGGCGACGACAGCGACGGCAAGGCGTCCGCCGGCAGCTCGGGCGACTCCGAGGGCTCCGGCGACGGCAAGGGCGGTGCCACGGTCCCCGACGGCTACGCCACCGTCTCCGACGGCGACTTCCACTTCACCATGGCCCTGCCCAAGGGCTGGAAGCGCACCGACATCGCGGGGCAGCACTCCGGGGGCATCTACAACGCCGGCAAGGGCGAGTACCCCCGGGTCCAGGTCGACTACAACAGCAAGCCGTCCAACGACGCGGCGGCGGCCTGGCGCTCGCTGGAGCCCGCCATCTCCTCCTCCAGCAGCAACTACCACCGGATCAGCATCAAGTCGGTGAAGTGGCGCGGCTACCCGACGGTCGCCGACTGGTCCTTCACCCGCACACAGGGCGGCACCACCATGCGCGTCCTCAACCGCGGTTTCAAGGTGGACGCCCACCACGGCTACGCCATCATGATCAGCTGCCCCGCCGCCGACTGGTCGGGCGCGGAGTGCACCAGGCTCCGCGAGACCGCCTTCGCCACCTTCGCCGTCAAGGACTGAGGCGGCACCACCCACCGGCACGAACGGCGCCCCGGAGAGCACGGTTCCGGGGCGCCGCCGTCCGCCGGGCCGCCTGCCCGCGCCCGGCCGCCCTGCCGGCCCGCGCGAGGGCTTCCGGCGGCTGCGAGCCCTTCGGGGGGCGGCTGTTGGGCCGAGGGGCCTCCCTCGGACGGCCCGGGCACGTATCGTGAGAGACGACGGACGGTATGTGGCCGCACTCTTCGGATTCCTGACGGGTTCCGCCCGTATCCGGACCGCGGCGCACCCGGCGTCGGCGCGGGCCTGTCGGCCCGACCGAACCGCCGGGACGGTCCGCCGGGCGTCACGGACGACTTGAGGCGCTGCCCGGCAGAACGGACGGACGGAAAGCCGGGACCGTCCGGCGGGCCCGGCTGACGCGCTGGGCCGGCGCGCCGGACGTCCGGTGGGGACGTCCGGTGGCGTGACGGAAAGGGACACGGGGGAGCGGAGGAGCGCGGCGGGCAAAGGCCCGGTACGCGAGAGGTGTTCCCGGCCGCACCCGGAGGGGTATGCGGTCGGTCGACGGGGGCCTTGCGGTGGGGGAGGTGTCGTGGAGGAGTACACGGGGTGGGTGCTCGCCGAGCGCTACCGCCTGCCCGCACAGTCGGCCTTCGGACCCGACCCGGTCCAGGGCCCCGCTTTCGACACCTTCAGCGGACAGGAGGTGTGGGTCCACCAGGTCCTGCTGCCCGAGGTCGTCGACGCAGAGGTCCTGGAGCCTGCCGAGGCCTCACCCGGGGACCTCTCCGGGAGCCCCGCCGACGTCGACCACCCCTCGCGGGGGCGCGCCGACCGCAGCCCGAAGGACCCGGTGGTCCGCCGTGCCCTGGAGGCGGCGACCCAGGCGGCGCGCCTGCCCGACCACCCCTTGCTGGACCAGGTGTTCGACGCCTTCGAGGAGGCCGGCAGCCTCTGGATCGTCAGCGAACGCGTACCGGCCCGGCCCCTGGCCGCACTCCTCACCGACCGGCCCCTGACCCCCCACCGGGGCGCCGAGATCGCCGTCGACCTGCTCACCGCCGTCCGCGCCCTGCACGTCCACGGGTGGACCCACCGCAACATCACCCCGCACACCGTCCTGGTGGGGCCCGACGGCAGGGTGACGCTCACCGGGCTCGCCACCGGCGCCGCCCAGGACGCCCTGTGCGGCTACGACCGTGTTCCCGCGGACGAGTCGCTCTCCGCGGGCGGGGAATCCCCCGGGGACGCAACCGGTCCCGCCGACGCTGACGTGTCCGGCACGGCGGCGGCCCCCGACACCCCCTCGTCCGCCGTCACCGCCGACGCCCGGGAGGCCCGCGCCGGCCACCGGCCGCCCACCGGAACCGGCGCACAGGCGCACGCACCCGGGGCCGTGCCCCCGCAGCAGACCCCGGACGCCCCGGCCACCGCCCGGCCCGAACCCGCCTCGGGCGCCGGCGCGGCGGTGGCGCGGACCGAGGCCGACGAGGCCCTGCGGCGCGCCCGGGCCGGTGCCATCGCCGCCTACCGGGCAGGCGCCCGAGCCGCCGCGGCGCATGCCTCCATCGGCCCGCGCGTGCGCAACGCACACCTGGCCGGAACCCCGCCCACCCCAGGGGCCGGCCCGGCACGCGCGATCCCGCCGGCCGAGGAAGCCGGCCGCACCGACCCGCCCCCCGGGCCCGGCGCAGGGGCAGCCGCGGGCCTCGCCCCGGGCGGAGCCGCAGCGACGGACCCTGCCGGCGAGGGGCCCCGGGCGAACGCCCGCGCCGAGGCGCCGTCCGCCGCCGAGGCCCGCAACGCGTCCTCGCACCCGGCCGGGACGGCAGGCCGCCCCGCGACGGGCGGAACGCCGGGACAACCACCGCGGTTCAGCCCCTACGCCGACCACATCGACACCACCGCACACCACTCGACCTGGCCACCGGTACGCGCCGGCGAGGCACCCGGGACGCCCCAGGGGCCCGCCGGGCCTGTCCGCCCCACCGACCCCGCTGGTCCCGCAGGCACCGCGGGCCCGGGCGGAGTCGCCGGAACGCCCCTCGCCGGCGCCGGCCCCGCCACTCCCGGGCCGCGCGACGCCCCTTTCACGGACAGCTCCGGCCTTCCCGGGGGCGGCCGTTCCGGTGGTGCCGGTTCCGCCGGTGCGCCTGAGCCGGGCGCGCCCGTCGGTCGGGACGCCGGTCGGAACGGTGGCCGGTGGGACGGCGCCCGTCCGACGTCCCAGGGCTCCGCCGCCGCACCCGGTGCCGCTCGCCCAGGTGCCGCTCCCGCGACCGCGCCCGGCAGGCCTGCTCCCGCCGGGAGCCGGAGGACGGCGGCCACGGCACCGCCCCGGGGGCCGGCCTCCCGTCCGTCGGAGCCGCTCGCCGCGGAGCGGGCCCGCCACACGCGGCTCCTGGTGGTCGGCCCGGTCAGCGAGCGCTGGTCACCCGAGCAGGCGGCGGACCCGCGCGCCGGGCGACCCGCACCACCCCTCGGTCCGGCTACAGACCTCTGGGCGGTGGGCGTGCTCCTCCACCGTGCCCTCACGGGCAGGTCCCCCTTCCCCGAGGAGGACGGAGACGAACTGCTGCACCTGGTGAGCACCCGAGCCACCCCGCCCGCCCCCGGGTGCGGCCCGCTCCAGCCTGTCGTCGAGGCGCTGCTGCGGGGCGACCCGGCGCGGCGGCCGGGCGTCGAGGAGGTGCGTGCGCTGCTGCGCGAGGTGGTGCGCAACGCCCCCGAACCGCGGGCGGGCAGCCACCTGGTGGCCGTCCCCGCGCCCGGCACGGACGCCGACACCGACCCGCACCGGCTGCCGATCCGGCGTCGCCGCGGCGAACTGGTGCGCAAGGGACGGCACAAGAAGAGCCGCAAGCGGGGCCGCGACCGCAGGGCCACTCGCGACCCGCAACCCAGGGAGACAGGGCGGCCCACGGCTCAGGAGCCCTTGGCCGCCCCCGACCACCTGGCCGCGCCTGAGCGCACGACCGGCCCGGAGAACCTGGCTGGTCCCGATCGTATGGCCGGCCCCGCCCCGGCAGGCTCCCCTGACGGGCCCTCGTCCGTCCCCCCGGACCGCTCGGCCGCGCCGTATGCCGCCCGCGCTCCTCGCGGCCGTCAACCGTCCGACGCCCACCCACCGGCCGGGCAACCCGCCGCGGCCCCCGGCCGGCCCCACGGCACCGGCGGCCCGCAGCGCCCCGGAGCGCCCGCCGGTGCACCCCCGCAGGCAGGCGCGGTCCCGCCGCGCCCCGGCATGCCGCAGGGCCCCGGCGCTCCCCAGCTGCCTCCGCTCCCGGCGGCCTACCGGCCCGCCCACCCGACGTCGCCCGCCCCCGCTCCCGGGCGTCCGGCCGCCGCGCCGCGCCCCGCCACCCCGTACTCGCCGCGCCCGCCTGCCCAGGCACCCGGCGGCACGCCCTCCGCCCGGGCTTCACGGCCGGGGCAGGGGACTGCCGGCAGGCCGGCCCCCACGCACGCCGCAGACCCGGCCAACGGTCCCGCCGCCAGGTCGGGGACCGGTGCCGGGCCGCGCCCCGCGACCGGTCAGGGGCCGGATGCCGCCCCAGGCTCGGGTTCGGGGGCGGTCCGCCCCGAGGCTGAGGGAACCCCGCCGGCACCGAGCGTGCCGCGCGGTGCCGGCGGACGCGACGGAGGCCCCCGAGTAGAGAAGGACGAGAACGCCCGGCCGGGAAGAACAGCCCCCGTCGCAGACGATGGCGCCTCACCCCGGGTGCCCGGTGCCGTGCCCCCGTGGGACGCCGGCACCCACCCGCTCGAAGCTCCCGAAGCACCCGGGAAGCAGGAGAGGCGGGAGGGGCAGGAGAGGCCGCAGGGCCCACAGGATTCGGCGGAGTCGGCGGAGTCGGCGGATTCAGTGGAGTCGGCGGAACCTGCCGCGCCGGCCGAGCGCGAGGCGCCTCGGGCACCCGAGGTTCCCGGGGCACCCGCACCCGAGGTGACTGGAACTCCCGCACCCCACAGGAAGCCCGCGGCACACGCGCCACAGGAACCTGAGGCACCCGCGCCGGGGGATCCCCGGACGTCCGAGGCGCCCGCGCCCGACGAGTTCCAGGCACCCCAGGCATCCCGAGCGCCCGCGCCCGAGAAGAACCAGGCGCCGCAGGAGCCCCGGACACCCCGGGAGCCCCAGGCGCCTCAGGCGCACGCGTTCGGGGAGCCTCAGCCCCCCGCGCCCGAAGGCCCCCCGGAGCCCGACCCGCACGCCCATGTCGCGGACCCGACCGAGGAGCCCGCTCGCCGTGGCCCCTCGCATCCGGAGGCCGGTCACGCCGCGGAGGCGGGGGCCTGGCGTGGTGGTCCGCCGCCACTGCCCGCCCCGCCGCTCACGAAGCCGCCGGCCGGCCACCCCGGCCAGGGGCGGCCGTCGACCCCCCGCTCTGCTTCCGCCGCCGGACCCGCGCCCGCGGCTCCGGCGCCTGCCGAACCCTGGGACGCCGTCGCGCCCCGGGCCGTCGGTGAGTCGGCTCCGCCGGCCCCGCGGACACCCCGGACACCGCCCCCCCGGCTCCCTGCCCCGCCCCGGCCCCACGACGCACCGGGGCAGCTTCCCGCACGCCCACCGCGAGAGGTCCCCCCACCCGCACGCCGGGACGAGGCCGCACGCCCACCGCGTGACGTGCCCGTGCCGGCACGCCGGGACGAGACCGCTCCCGCACGGCGGGACGAGACCGCTCCCGCACGGTGGGACGAGACCGCTCCCGCACGGTGGGACGAGACCGCTCCCGCACGCCGGGACGGGACCACTCCCGCACGGTGGGACGAGGCCGGGGGTGCCCGGCGGGGCGAGCCCGGCGACGGGTACCGCCCCGCAGCCCGGGGGCCGTTCCGGCCCGAGGCGCCCTTCCGGGAGGCGGCCGTGCCCGGCCGGGCGGATGCCCCGCGGGACACGAGCAGCAGCCCCTCCGGTCCGGTCCGCGCGCATGACCGCAACGACGCGCTCGGGTACCACGACGCGCTCGGACGCCGCGCCCCGTCCGACCACCACGACCCGCTCGGGCGTCCCGACCCGTACGGCACTTCCCGCCGGTCCCTTCGGGACGGTGAGGACGGGCCGGCGGAGTACGAGGTCCTGGATCAGCCGGTGCGTGGCGGCGGCGCCGGGCGCAGCGGACCGCGTCGGCTGGGCGCGCTCCTGGCCGGCGGGGTGCTGCTCGTGGTGGCGGCGGTGGTGCTCTACGCCACCGTGTTCGCGCCCGGCGGCGAGGGCGGGGCCGCGGGCCACCGGGTGACTCCCGCGCCGGCCGGTTCCGGTGCCGCCTCCGCCCCGGCCGGGGCGGACGGCGGGGGAGGGCAGAGCAGTACGCCACCGACCGGCGCGCCCTCGGAGGGCGGCGAACCCGGCGCGGTCGCCGACGGGTTCGAGCTGCGCAAGGACCCCGCGGGATTCGAGGTCGCCGTCCGTGACGGCTGGCAGCGGCGCGGGGCGGACGAGCACGGCCGGGTGCGCTACGTGGGGGGCGACCAGGAACTGGTGGTCGTGGCCGGGCGCGACACCACGGCGAGGTACGGCACCGACCCGATGGCCTACCAGCAGGACAGCGAGGCCGAGTTGGCGCCCTACCGTGCGTCGAGCTGGTCCTCGGCGTCCGGTCTGCGGCGCATCGACGTCGGCGGCACCGCGATGGCGGAGGGCACCTTCACCTGGCGGGACGCCAGCGGACGCGAGGTGTACGTGCGGAACCTGGCGATGATCCGGGACGGCCGCTACCACGTCATCCAGGTGATCGGCCCCGATGACGACCACCGGACGGTGGACGCGCTCTACGAGCAGGCGACCGACTCCTACCGACCGGCCTCCTGAGCCGCACCCGCTTCCGCGACCGGTCCGGCCCCGGGCGGCCAGCCGGCGCCTGCGGCTCACCCGGACGGAGCAAGGGATCGTCACGCACTGCAACTGGAGGGCGGCTCGAACTGGTGGTGGGACCACGGGCTGACGGAAGGCGCCGGGGCCGGGCCGCGCGGCCGGGACGGGGGCGGCGCCGTCCGTCCAGGGAGAGGGCGCCCCTTGACTCAGAGCTCAAAGATCGCGTGCTGACGGGCTGTTCGACTCACGGGCATCGGCGTCGCACAGTATGCAGTAGTCCTACTCCCTTGCGTTGGTATATGCCTGAAGCGCTTGTTGGCGGCCTGCCGGTCAACCATGCTGTCTCGCAACCGGGTCACGCAGCGTGACCCTGTGGAGGCGCGAGGCGAGGTCTCCGCCGGTTCGGATGGTGTGAGCGGTGCAGGTGCTTCAGGTGCAGCTTGAGGTAAGACCCGACCCCGCGGAAGTGGGACGGGCACGGCGATGGACGCGCACGCGCCTAGCCGGCATGGGCATAGGAGTCGACGAGCCGTTGACCGAGACCCTGGTGTTGCTGGTCTCCGAACTGGTCACCAACGCCGTCGTCCACACCGGCGCGTCGGCCTGGCTGCGGGTGTGCCGGCCCGTCGACGCCGCGACGCCCGGCACGGTCCGCGTCGAGGTGCTCGACCGTTGCGCCCGCCCCCCGCACCCCCGGCACGCCGCCGAGGCGGACACCGGCGGGCGCGGCCTGGAACTGGTCGACTGCCTCGCCGACCGCTGGGGGTGGCAGGCGGACGGGACGGGCAAGCGCATCTGGTGCGAGGTCGACCTGGTGACGACCGCGGGCCGCGGCTCCCGCGGTGAGGACGCCCAGAGGTCCTGCACGGCCGCCGGAGGATTCTGAACGCCGAGGCGAACGGCGGCCCCTGCCAAGGGGGTTCGGCTGGATGGGAAGTCACGCGGACGAGCGAATTCCGCACCAGGTGTTGACGTGGGGTGTCCGAGTGATCACCCTTGGGTGAGCGACCGCCGCGAGGGGACGTCGAGGTGCCGGGGGGCTGGCGAGCTACTGCTCGACGGCCTCGGCGAGTGCGGACCGCTGACGTGGTCGGGCGGTGTTCGGGGGCGCCGCGCTCGGGGCGTGCACCGCCGCCCGCCGCTCGACCAGGTCCCCCCGAGCCGCCGCCCGGAGGTGTGCGCAGGGCAGGCCAGGACAGGACGGGCCGGGAGCGCGGGTGTTCAGGGCCAGAGCAGACCGCGGCGCCAGCCCTTGGGGGAGCGGCGGTAGAGCAGCCGGACGTGCCGGCGGTACCGGGCGTCCCCCTGGAAGAACTCCACCTCGGCCGGGCGCAGGGTGTAGAGCGTCCACCTCGGCACCGGTGCACCCGGATCCCGGTGGGCCTGCTCCCAGGCGTCCTGCGAAGCCCGCGCCAACTCCCCCGCCGAGCCCAGGGGGCGGCTCTGCCGGCCCACGAGCGCGGCGGCGAGGGCGCCCGGGGAGCGCCTGTGCAGGTCGGCGCTGCTCGCCTGCTCGGAGGCGGTGGCCACCGGACCGCGCACCCGCACCTGACGCCCCACCCGCGGCCAGTAGAAGCACAGGGCGGCATGCGGCCGTTCGGCGAGGTCACGGCCCTTGGCGCTGTCGCGGTGGGAGGCGAAGTGCCAGCCCGCCTCGTCCGCCTCGTGCAGCACCACGACGCGCGCGTCGGGTTCCCCGTCCGCACCGGCGGTCGCCAGCGTCATCGACTGCGGTTCGGGCACCCCCGCCTCGGCGGCGTGCCGGAACCACTCCCGGAACAGTGCCACCGGCTCGTCCGGGGCGCCGTCGGGATCGAAGTCCGGCAGCGGGTGCTCCCAGACCGGCAGGCGGCGGGCCAGTACGCCGACATCGCAGACCGGACGCTCCTGGCCGGCGGTGGATCGGGCCGGGGCGGGTGAGGGGTTGTCGTGCTCGGGCCCGGTGGCGCGCGGAGTGTGCTCGGTCATGGACGCGAGCGTAGGGCAGGACAAGGCGTACGCCGCAGCGCGGACGGGCGGGCGTGGGCGGGCCGCAGCCGCCGGCCGGTCCGGTGCGCAGGAGGCGGGCGATGACGGCGGGAATTGCGGGACATTACTGTCCCGGTGCGCTCTTCGCATTTCCTGGCAGGCCGTGCCGGAGAATTGCCGAGGGTGAGGGGCGCGTGTGTTCGGTCGCTGCCGGACAAGTCGGTTGAGGTGTTTCCCGATGATCTCCCGGTGTTCCGGTCCGGGCGACCTGGATTCGGTGTTCCGGTGTTCCGGTGTTCGGGTCCGGGCGACCTGGATTCGGTGTTCCGCTGTTCGGGTGCCGGCGGCCGGGATTTCCGTGCGCCGGTGTTCCGGTCGGGGCGGGTGGCCGGGTGCGCGTCCTTCCGGTCCGGTGTGCCGGTGCGGCTCGCGGCGTTTTACGCGAGGTGTTCCTCGACCTGCCGCCGAACCCCTCGCCGGCCGCGGGGGATCAGCGGGTCGGCTTCTTCCCGGTCACGCCGAGGTGCACCAGGAGCGCCAGCGTGGGCCGCAGTTCCGACTGCTTGACGCCGACGCTGGAGAAACCTTTCTGGTGTCCGGCCACGGCGGAGAGCATGGAGACCAGGGCAGCGGACATCGCCGGTGCGCTGACGTCCTTGTCCACCCGCCGCTTGGCCTGGAGCTCCGTGATCGACTCGGTGAGGGAGTTGGTCACGGTGGTGAGGATCCTGGTGCGGATGCGGTTGAAGCGCTTGTCGCCCTCGGCCGCGCCCAGGTCGACCACGCGCAGGATCGCGTCGTTCTTGCGCCAGAACGACAGGAACCCGTCCACCAGGTCCTCCGCGGTCTGCCAGCCGGCCTTGCCGGTCCACGACCGCCCCTCGACCAGTTCGCTCAGGGAGGCGGCCTCCCGGGCCATCTCCTCGGCGAGCTCCAGCACTGCCCCTTCGACGTCGGGGAAGTACTGGTAGAACGTGGCCGGTGAAGTGCCCGCCTTCCGGGCGACGTCGATCACCTTGACGTCCCGGTAGGGAGACGAACTGAGCATGTCGCTGAGGCAGTCGAGCAGCTTTTGCCGAGTTGCCTGACCACGGCGGCCCGCAACTCTCCCGTCTACGGTTCGCACTTGTCCTGTCATGTCGTCAGCTTATCGATGAGGGGGCGGCGCGCTATTCGGCCGCATGCAAATGGGGCGAGAGGGCGCGAGAGCTGCCGTGGTTATCCGTTCCTTTCCTGTGCGCGCGCCGGTGATTACCGGCGGAAAAACCCGGCGGAGGTCCGTCGCGTTCACGGGCGGAGCGGTTCCTTTCGCCGTGGCGGGGGCGCGGGGGAGCGCCCGCCGGCCGTGGCGCACGCCGGGCCGGGGCCCGGCCCGGACGGCGGGTACGCCGTTTCGGTGACGAGGGGCCCGGTGGCCGGTCCCCGGCGGCGGTCGGGGCCCTGAGGCGATGGCGGTGACGCGCGCACCGGACGGGGCCGGGCCCCCGGGACGGCCACCCGGGCAGGGTGACGGGTGGGGAAGGTGGGGGTGAGCGTCGTAGGTGACGTGTAAGTTCGCACCAGGTGGGGTGTGGCGGCAGCGGTGGATCAACCGGTGCCGCGCGCAGGCCGGGCGGAGGCGAGGACACCGTTAACCGCGGGTAACGCAGGGGAGGGCGGGAGATGCGGGAGCGGGCGGCCGGCTCGGGCGCGCCACGGGCCGCCCCCGCCTGCGTGTGCGCCGTCCCCGCCAGGAAGAATCAGGAAGCCTGCGGCCGTCGTGGGCCAGGTGGTGGAACACCGCACGGGGCGAGGCCCCTCGACGGTCCGGGGCGCAGCGACCGACGGCGGACCGGGCCGTGGCCGCGACCACGGCCCGCCCGTGGGTGGCAGGATCATTGGCAACGCCCCACGGGGAGGTGGCAGGCAAGGTGCAGCAGCTTACGCAGCACGATCCGCGCCGGATCGGCCCGTTCGAGGTGCTCGGCCGTCTCGGTGCCGGCGGCATGGGGCTGGTCTATCTGGCGCGGTCGGCGTCGGGACGACGGGTCGCCATCAAGACGGTCCGCACGGAACTCGCCGAGGACCAGTTGTTCCGCGTCCGCTTCACCCGCGAGGTGGAGGCGGCCCGGGCGGTCAGCGGCTTCTACACCGCTGCCGTCGTCGACGCCGATCCCCGTGCCGCCGTTCCCTGGCTCGCCACCGCCTACGTGCCGGCTCCCTCGCTGGAGGAGATCGTCGGCGAGTGCGGCCCGTTGCCGGCCCAGGCCGTGCGCTGGCTGGCGGCCGGCGTGGCCGAGGCGCTGCAGTCCATCCACGGTGCCGGGCTGGTCCACCGCGACCTCAAGCCGTCCAACGTCCTGGTGATGGAGGACGGCCCCCGGGTGATCGACTTCGGCATCGCCAGTGGTGTCTCCAACACCCGCCTGACGATGACCAACGTGGCCGTGGGCACCCCCGCCTACATGTCGCCGGAGCAGGCCACCGACTCCCGCAGCGTCACCGGCGCCAGTGACGTCTTCTCCCTGGCCTCCACCCTCGTCTTCGCCGCCACCGGCCACGCCCCCTACCGCGGCGGCAACCCGGTGGAGACGGTCTTCATGCTGTTGCGGGAGGGCCCCGACCTGACGGGCCTGCCCGAGGAGCTGCGGCCGCTCATCGAGTCCTGCCTGCGCCGGGAGGCCGCCGAGCGCCCCACCCCGGCCGACCTCCAGTCGCAGCTCGCCCCCCACCTGTTCGGCTCGGGTTCGGACGACAGCGGCACCGCATCGGCCTGGTTGCCGCCCACCGCCGTCACCCTGATCGAGGCGCGCCGCAACGGCCGCACCGCCCCCTCGGCCAACGGCGCCGGCCCCGCCGAGGCCCCGGCGCGGCCCCTGCCGCCGCAACTGCCGCCCGCCGTCCCGCCGCCGCCCTCGCAACCCCCGGTCGCCCCGCCCGGCCCGCGGGCCGCTGCCCCCGCGCCGGCCGGGGCCCAGCCGGCAGCCGGCACCGGGCCCGCCGGCGCCGAGGGCTGGGCCGGCGGTCTCGGGCCGGGCGCGCGACGCGGCGTGGACCCGCGCACCGCAGCCCCCGCCGCCCCACTGGGCCCTCCGCCCACCGCCCCGCCCACCGGCTCCGCCCCCGGCGGCGGTGTCCGGCTCGGCGGCGGCTCGCAGATCGGGCCCGGCCCCCGGGCCACCGACCCGCAGGCCAGAGCGCACGGCGCCGACGTGGCCACCGACTGGGTCCGTCCGCCCGGAGCGCGCCCCGCCCCGCGCCACGGCGGCCCGCCCTCACCCCGGCAGGGCCCCGGCGACCAGCCCGCCCGCCCCGGCCCGCCGACGACGCCCCCCGCGCCCGCGGTACCGGCCGAGGCGGAGGGCGCCGGCCGGTGGCGGCCGTGGCGCTTCCGGATGTCCAACGACGTGTGGGGCACCCCCGTCGTCGTCGACGACCTCCTCTACGTCACCTCCTTCGAGGTGCACGCCCTCGACACCGCCAGTGGGCGACGCCGCTTCAAGTCCCGCGAGGTCGCCTGGACCATGGCGGTCGCCGAAGGCCGCGTCCACGCCACCGACGGCCCGAGCCTGTACGCCCTGGACGCCGTCGAGGGCACCGACTGGTGGCGGGTGGGCGCCGACGGCTGGGTGTACGCGCTGAGCGCCGGCAACGGCACCGTGGTGACCTGCGCCCGTGGCGGCACCCTTCAGGGGTGGGAGGCGGCCACCGGCGAACCGCTGTGGCGCACCACGGGCCTCCCGACCGAGTTCGAGACCCCGCAGACCGCCGCCGCGCTCCTCCACGAGGGCACCGTCTACGCCTGGCTCGACGACCGTCTCAAGGCGCTGGACGCCCGCACCGGCGCCGAACGCTGGTCCTACCCGGTGGGGAGCGTCGAGGCCTGCGCGGGCGCCCCGGTGCGGCTGCTGCCCGCCTCCGACGGCGCCGTCTACGTCTCGGCGGGCACCCGCGTCCTCGCCCTCGACGCGGCCCGCGGCGACCTGCGGTGGCGGTTCGAGGCGCCGGCTGCCTTCTACAGCCGGCCCGCCTTCGTCCCCGGTCCGGCCGTGACCGGCGGCGGGGTCTACCTCGCGGACTACCTCGGCACCGTCTACGCCCTCGACGCCGCCGACGGACGCGACCGCTGGCGGATCGCCACCGAGCCCCGCCAGTCCACCGAGCCGGTGCTCGTCGCCGACGGCGCGCTCCACCTCGGCAGCGGCTCCGCGGTCTACACCCTGGACACCGTCACGGGGACCCCGCGGTGGCGTTTCCAGGCAGGGGGGACCGTGGTGGGCGCCCCCGTCGCCGCGGAGGGCCGGCTGCACTTCGGTGCCGCCGACCACTGCCTCTACACCCTGGACGCCAGGGGCGGGCAGCTGCGCTGGAAGCTGGAGACCGGCGGGGAGATCACCGGGGCGCCCGTGGTCACCGGCGGGGTGGTGTACGCGTGCAGCAAGGACCACTGCGTCTACGCCCTGGACGCGGCCAAGGGCACCGGCCGCTGACGGCCCTGCGTCCGGCCGTCCCGGGCCCCTCGTGCGGCCGGGGAGCGGCCGGCACCTGACGGCGGGCGGTGGCCGGCCACCGGCTTGGCCGACGTGGCCCGGCGCGGCGTCAGGGCGGCCCGTCCTCCTCCTCGTCGCGGGAGTGGTCCTGGTCGCTGCCCCACCACAGGCGCGGCGCGTGCCGCCCACGGCTCCCGGTGGCCGGGCGGGCCGTCGCCCCGGTGGAGCCCGGCGGCGCCGGACGGTCGCCCCCGTGCTGCGGCCCGGCACCTGCCGGCGGCACCCGCGGGAGCTGCTGCGTGCTCTCCGCGTCCCCGGCAGCGGCCGGCGGGCCGGCTCCGTCCGCGGCGGGTGCCCGGCCGGACTCCGCGGGGCCGGGCCGGGGCTCCTGCACCGCGGGAGGGCCCTGGTCCGGGGGCGCCACCGGTGACCACGGCGCAGGCGGGGTCGGGGCGTCGGACGCGGGTGGACGGCCGGCCCCCTCGTCGGCCGGATGACGGCCGTAGGGGGCCTGGGGGGAGTAGGGCTCGTAGGGCTGCCCGTAGGGCGCCTGGGGGCCCGCGGTGCCGGGACCGGGCCCGGGGTGGCCCTGCCCGCCCTCGGCCCAGCCGCCGGCCGCGGGCGCGGGCCCGCCCTCCCCCTGGTGGCCCCAGTCCTGACGCGCCGGCGGACCGACGGGGTAGCCCTGGTCGTCGTAGTCGCGGTAACCGCCGTAGGAGGTCACCTCGGGGTAGGGCTCAGCGGCCTCGCGGCGACGCCCGGCGCCACGCCGCCGGTACCGGGTGCGGCCGCGCATCACCGCCGCCGCCAGCAGCAGCAGGAAACCCGCCACGGCGGCCGTGCCCACACCCACCCCCAGCCCCCGCCCGCCGCTGCCCACGCTCAGGCCGCCCGCCGCCTGCCCCTGACGGACCATCCACAGCACGGTCACGGCGAGCACCACGAGCCCGGCGAGGGTCACCAGCGCCCGCGAGCGAAGGAAGAGCCCCAGGAGCGTCACCAGCGCCGCGAACAGCATCGGCAGCAGCAGGGAGCCGAACAGGCCGGCCTCGGTGCGGGTGATGCCGTTCACGACGTCCTCGATGCGCACCGAGCTGCCGAGGCGCCCGTTGTACCAGGGACGGAACGGGCTCCACAGGGCGGCGACCGCCCCGGCCAGGGCGATCAGTGACCCGAGAAGGTTGCGGACCACCGGCGTCGCCTCGCTTCCGTCGTCCCTCCCCCTCGTCCCGCGCCCCGTCCGGGTACGCACTCCCCGACGCTACGGCCGGGCGCCGGGCGCTGCCAGACGGCGGGGTCCGGACGTGGCGGGGCCCGGACACGGCGGTGGCCCGGGGCACACGGCCCCGGGCCACCACAGGAACTGACGGGCCGCTCGGCCCCGGCCACGTACTGCCACTCCCCCGCGGGGGCGTACGTGCGGGCGACACCGATCCCTCGTCCCGTCCGGGCGCGGCCCACCTCGGTGAGCCCGCTGCGTGCGCTCAGGCCACCGGGGCGGCCTCGGGCTCGCCGGCCTCGTCGGCCGGGTCGGCCGCGTGTGCCGGGTGGGGAACTGCCGTGGCGCCCTCGTCCCCGGCCTGCTCCGCGGTGCGGGGTGCGGCGATGGGTGAGTGGCTGTTGACGGTGCGGAGGTCGTCGTCGAGCGGCTTGCGGGGTGCGGCGATGGGTGAGTGGCTGTTGACGGTGCGGAGGTCGTCGTCGAGCGGCTTGCGAGGCGCGGCGATGGGCGAGTGGCTGTTGACGGTGTGCAGGTGCTCGTCCGTCTTCTCCGCCGTACCGGTCACCTTGTCCTGTGGGCTCATGTTCCTCGCTGTCCTTCCGTTGTATGCAACAGAACCGCCCGCCCGGCGACTCCCCCGAGGGCCGCCGGACGGGCGGTTGTCTCCGCCCGACAGGAGGGCGGAGACCTGGCCGTGTCGACGTTCCCCCGTCCCCCCGTCGTCGACTGGCTTGTGCACCACTATCCGCGCAGGGGATGAACGAAAGATAAACGTCGTCCCGGAGAGGCTGTCACATGCTCGGCGAAGGAGCGCGGGAGAGCAAGCCTGCGACCTCCGCGCTGCGGGGCGAGCCCATCTCCTCGTAGAGGGCCAGGGCGTCCCGCCATCGGACCATGGCCCGCTCCCGCTGCCCCAGCTCGTGGAGCGTCCGGCCGTGGAGGGTCAGGATGTCGGCGCGCCAGCGGGGCGCCCCGGAGGGGCCGAGGGTGGCCAGTGCCTGCTCTGCCCGCACTGCCGCCTCAGCGCTCGAACCGGCCTGGAGCAGCACCTCCGCCAGACGCATCCTCGTCATGGCTGCCCAGAAGGGCTGACCGCACGCCAGGAAGATCTTCAGCCCCTCCTCCAGCCGCGCGACGGCAGCCTCCCGCTGGTCCGCCTGGTTGAGGGCGATACCGAGCGAGTACAGGCCGTTGGCCAGCCGGACGCTCGCCTCCGTGCTGCGGTAGATGTCCACACTCTCCTGGGCCAGCTCCACCGCCTGTCCCACCCGGCCTGCACCCAGGTGGGCGCGGGCGAGGTTGCTCAGCGCGGCGGCCACCGACTGCACGTTGCCCATCTCACGGAAGGCGTCGAGCGCCTGCTCCAGGTAAGCCTGAGCATCCTCGTACCGCCCCGACGCGATGGCGTTGACGCCCCGCTCGTTTGCCGCCTGCGAGGTGGCGAACCCGTCCTGTGCGGCCGCTCCCAGCAGCATCGCAGACGTGGCGTGCGTGTCGGCGATGTCCAGCCTGCCCGCCACGGTGTGCGTGGTGGAGAGCACGATGTGGGCTCTGGCCTGCGCCACCACGTCCTCGTGCCGTTGCGCGGCCGTCAGCAGCGTCTTGGCCGCACTCTTGTACTGAAGGGCGTCCTCACCGGCCTCGGCGAGATAGTCGGCGGCCAACAACAGGTCAACGGCGCGGCGCACCGATGTGCGCCCTGTCGACTGCATGGCACAGGAGAGCAGACAGCGTCCCTCGGAGTACATCCACCGCAGTGCCGCGTCCCCGTCGGGAAAGTCCAGCCCCGGGGTGGTCGAGGTGAGCAGGTGGCCGGCCAACCAGTCGTCGGACTCCTCCAGGGCGTGCACTCGTACCGCCGTGGCCAGGTAGAAGTCCAGCAACC
Source organism: Streptomyces sp. NPDC059740 (assembly GCF_042733155.1). Classification (NCBI taxonomy): domain Bacteria; kingdom Bacillati; phylum Actinomycetota; class Actinomycetes; order Kitasatosporales; family Streptomycetaceae; genus Streptomyces; species Streptomyces sp. NPDC059740. The sequence goes on from NZ_JBHWGP010000011.1 coordinate 84,898, forward strand.
GCCGCAGCGCCGCCTCCTGCTCCGAGGGCTGCTCGTCCCGCTCGGCGCACGCCCGGGCGAAGAGCCGCACCAGGTCGTGGAAGCGGTAGCGGCCGGGTGAGGAGACCTCCAGCAGGCTGACGTCGACGAGCGACTCCACCAGTTCCTCGGCCGTGTCCTGGTCCAGGTCCAGCAGCGCCGCCGCGGCGGCCAGCGAGACGTCCGGGCCCTCCGCCAGGCCCAGCAGGCGGAAGGCGCGGGCCTGGACGGGCTCCAACTGGCTGTAACCCAGCTCGAAGGTGGCCTTCACCGCCAGGTCCCCGACGCGCAGCTCGTCCAGCCGGCGCCGCTCGTCGGCCAGCTTCCCGGCGAGCAGGGAGACGGTCCAGTTGCGGCGTGCGGCCAGCCGGGACGCGGCGATGCGGATGGCCAGCGGAAGGAAACCGCAGGCCGCCACGACGTCCAGCGCGGCCTCGCGTTCCACCCCGGCCCGGTCGGCGCCGACGATCCGGGTGAACAGGGTCAGCGCCTCGTCGGTGGTCATCACGTCCAGGTCGACCAGGTGCGCGCCCTCCAGGTCCGCCATGCGCGCCCGGGAGGTGACCAGCGCCGCGCAGCCCTCGGTGCCCGGCAGCAGCGGCCGGACCTGGGCGGCGTCCCGGGCGTCGTCCAGCAGGGTCAGGACGCGGCGGCCCGCCAGCGTGGAGCGGTACAGGGCCGCGCGTTCCTCCAGGTTCTCGGGCACCGCCGACTGCGGTACCCCCAGGGCCCGCAGGAAGGCGCCGAGCACGGTACCGGGCGCCGCCGGGGTGGGGCCGGCGCCCTGGAGGTCGGCGTAGAGCTGGCCGTCGGGGAACCGCTCCGCGGCGGCGTGCGCCACGTGCACGGCGAGCGTCGTCTTCCCCACGCCGCCTATCCCCGCCACCGCCGAGACCGCCATCACCCGGCCCTCCGCGGAGGCGAGCTGTTCGCCCAGTTCCGAGACGAACCCCGTCCGGCCGGTGAAGTCGGCGACGGCTGCGGGCAGTTGCCGCGGCGCCGGCAGCGCGGGGAGCGTAGCCTCCCCGACCGGCGCCGGAGCCCCCGCCAGCGCCGGGTCCGCGCGCAGCATCCGCTGGTGCAGGTCGGTCAGCGTCGCGCAGGGGTCCACCCCGAGTTCGTCGGCGAGCAGCCGCCGGGTGTCGGTGTACACCGCCAGCGCCTCCGCCTGCCGGCCCCCGCGGTAGAGCGCCAGCATCAGCAGCTCCCGCAACCGCTCCCGCAGCGGGTGCGCCGCCGTCAGAGCGGTCAGTTCGGCCACGGCCTCCGCGTGGTCACCGAGGTCGAGGTCGAGGGCGAGCCTGGCCTCCAGCAGCGTCAGCCGGCGCTCCGCCAGCCGCGCCCGCTGCGTCTCGGCGAACGGGCCCGGCACCCCGGCCAGCACCTCACCGTCCCACAGCCCCAGCGCGTCGGCCAGCCGGGACCGGGCACCCGCCCGGTCCCCCAGGGCCCGCGCCTTCTCGGCCTCCAGCGCGTACTGCTCCGCGAGGTCCGCGTCGAGGACCAGCGGCCGGTCGGGGGCGGGACGCAGCGCGTAGCCGCCGGACTCGCTGACGAGTATCGCGGCGTCGGCGCCGAAGGTCTTGCGCAGCCGTGAGGCGTAGGTGCGCAGGGCCGCCACCGCGGCCGGCGGCGGCTCCTCCCCCCACAGCGCGTCCACCAGCTCCGACACCGTCGCGGTGCGCGGGCCGCGCAGCAGGAGCGCGGCGAGCAGGGCACGCTGCTGAGGGGAGCCGGTGGCCAGCGGAGCCTCGGCGCGCCAGGCTCGGACGGGACCGAGCACGGCGAAGCGGAGAGGCTCCCTCCCTGGGTCCTCGGTCATGGTGTCCCCGCCCTCCGGGCCAACTTCCGAAGGGTCAGTCTGCCCTGTCATGCGCGCTTACGTCATCAGCGGGCGGGAGCCGTTCACAAAGCTTCCGCTTCGTCGGCGAACGTGACCGGCACCCGCCCGACGCACCGAGGACAACGCGCCACGCGGTGGCCGAGAACGTTCGGTTCTCGGCGCGAGAGACGAGGAGACGGCCGAGTCCGGCCACCGCCGGCCGGGCGCCGCCGCCCTCCGCCGCCGCCCGGCGCACCGCCCCACCGTGCCGGTGCGCCCCTCACCACTCGCCGAGGAAGACCGGGTTGGTCATCGCCGCCATCGCACCCGGCAACGGGCCACCGGCCGCAGGGTGCCGGACCTCCGCGCGGACGTAGGCGGCGTTGCCGGGCGTGGTCCGCCAGACCACCGTCGCCTCCCCCGAGTCCGGCAGTGCCTGCTCGTGGCGCACCCCCTGGTCGGTGACGAACCGCACCGAGCAACCCGCCGCGCCCGCCACCCGCAGCGAGAGGGCCACCCCCGTACCGTCGGCCACCCGCAGCCGCTCGCCGATCCCCGCGTGCTCACCGTGTTCCCCCGACGCCGAGAACGCCAGGTCGACCGCGGCGGACTCGGCGATCCACACCCGCCCGGCCCGGATGCCGTCCTGGATCGCGGGGACGGACAGGTCCTCGGCCAGCACCACCGTCTGCGGCAGTCCCACCACGTCCGGGTCGCGGTGCGCGTCGCTGTGCCCCACCCCCGGCAGCCAGCCGCCGCGGCGGCCCTGCGCGTAGGCGACGAGCGTGTTGTCCCACTCGGCCACCGTGACCTCGTCGTCCGGCGTGAACGGGCCGTTCCACACCTCCACCGCGTCGGCCTCGTTGAACCCGAACTTCCAGTTGCAGCCCACACAGGTGGCGTGCGGATGCGCGGGGATCACCAGCCCGCCCGCCCGGCGCACCTGCTGCGCGTACCGGCCGAAGGCGTTGTCCCGGGCCCGGTAGCGCCAGTCGATCCAGGTGCCCGGCTCCACCCCCATCGCCAGCACGTGACCGTTGCGGGTGGTGATCTCCTCACCCGTGATGACCAGCAGGTCCTCACCCCACAGCCCCTGCCACGCCCCGTGCGCCGTGTGGGTGTTGTGGTCGGAGCTGGTGACGAAGTCCAGCCCCGCGCGGCGCGCCAGGGCGGCGATGTCCGCCGGGGTGTACTTCCCGTCGGAGTGGACGGTGTGCAGGTGGTTGTCGCCCCGGTACCAGGCCCGGCCGCGGCCCCGTGCCCGCCGCGGCGGGTAGACCGGCCGCGGCGTGCGCCCCGCCTCCCCGAAGGTGAGCGCCACGGTCACCTCGTACGCCATGCCCTGCGGTGCGACGGTGTACGGGCCGAGCACCACGTGCCAGGTACCGGCGCCCACGGGCCCCGCCACGTAGCCGGGCGTCGCCTCGTCGGCGCGGACGAAGAACTCGGTGCGGGCGCCCCCGGACCAGCCGCGGAACCCCGCCGAGCCCAGCGCCGTGCCCCGCTCGTCGAAGAGCCCGACGTCGCAGGCGTTGCCCTGGGTGCCGGCGGGCACCTCCGGCCGGTCGTAGCTGTAGGACACCGCCAACTGCCGCACCCCGGGCGGCACCTCGACGGGCACGTAGACGAAGTCGGCCGCCCCGGCCGCCAGGCGCCCCCGGACGGTACGGGTGCGCGTGGCACCCTCCTCGGCGCCCGCAGCGCCGGCCTCTGCCGCGTCAGCGAAACTCACCGTCGACAGCGTAAGGGCCGCGGCGGCTCCTGTCGCCAGCACGGAACGGCGGCTCGTGCGGGCCTGGTGGTCTCTCATGTGCTTCTCCTGCTCTGCCGGCCCGGTCGGGTCCCGGCGTCGTCCGAGCGCACTCTCCTGCCACCGGATGACGGGACCACCAACGCCGCCCGGCGTCCAGAGGTCCCGCCGGCGCCGGCTCGGACCAGGACGCCGCCCGTCCCGCCCGGCAGCCCCGCACCCCGCCCCGACACCCCCTGACCTGGCCGGGACGTGAGGAGCCGCACACCCGACGCGTCCCGTCGCCCCCCTGCGTCGGCGCGGTGCCTTCGTATCCTCGACGGATGACTTCCCAAGCGCAGCGACCCGAGGACAGCGACCGGAGCACCCGGCCCGGCACCGACGGCACCGGGCAGCCGGCGCCCGCCGGGAACACCCCCCGCCCCGCCCCGCCCGCCGCCAACGCCATGCGCCGCGCGCTGCGCCGGGCCCGCGACGGGGTCGCGCTGGACACGACCGAGGCCGCGGTGCTGCTCCAGGCGCGCGGCGAGGACCTCAGCGACCTGTGCGCCTCGGCCGCCCGGGTGCGCGACGCGGGCCTGGAGGCGGCGGGCCGCTCCGGCGTCATCACCTACTCCAAGAGCGTCTTCATCCCCCTCACCCGGCTCTGCCGGGACAAGTGCCACTACTGCACCTTCGTCACCGTCCCCGGAAAGCTGCGCCGGGACGGCCACGGCATGTTCATGTCGCCCGACGAGGTGCTGGACATCGCCCGCAAGGGAGCCGCCCTCGGCTGCAAGGAAGCCCTCATCACCCTCGGCGACAAGCCCGAGGACCGCTGGCCCGAGGCGCGCGAGTGGCTCGACGCGCACGGCTACGACGACACGATCGCCTACGTCCGCGCCGTCTCCGTCCGCATCCTGGAGGAGACCGGGCTCCTCCCGCACCTCAACCCCGGCGTACTGACCTGGGCGGACTTCCAGCGCCTCAAGCCCGTCGCCCCGTCCATGGGCATGATGCTGGAGACGACCGCGACCCGGCTGTGGTCCGAGCCCGGCGGCCCGCACCACGGTTCGCCCGACAAGGAACCCGCGGTGCGGCTGCGGGTGCTGGAGGACGCCGGGCGCTCCTCCGTCCCCTTCACCTCCGGTCTGCTCATCGGCATCGGCGAGACGTACGAGGAGCGGGCCGAGTCCCTCTTCGCCCTGCGCAAGGTCTCCCGGGCCTACCACGGCGTCCAGGAGCTGATCATCCAGAACTTCCGCGCCAAGCCGGACACGGCGATGCGCGGCATGCCCGACGCCGAACTCGACGACCTGGTCGCCACGGTGGCCGTGGCCCGCCACATCATGGGCCCGTCCGCCTGCCTTCAGGCCCCGCCGAACCTGGTCGACTCCGAGTACGGGCGGCTGATCGGCGCCGGCATCGACGACTGGGGCGGGGTCTCCCCGCTCACCATCGACCACGTCAACCCCGAGCGCCCCTGGCCACAGATCGAGGAGCTGGCCGCCAAGTCGGCCGGCGCCGGCTTCGAGTTGCGCGAACGCCTCTGCGTCTACCCGGAGTTCGTGCGGCGCGGCGAGCCCTGGCTGGACCCGCGCCTGCGCCCGCACGTCGCCGCGCTCGCCGACCCCGAGACCGGGCTGGCCCGCCCGGACGCACCGGTGACCGGCCGCCCCTGGCAGGAGCCGGAGGAGGCCTTCGCCCTGGCGGACGGCACCGGCCGCACCGACCTGCACGCCACCATCGACACCGAGGGCCGCACCGGCGACCGGCGCGAGGACTTCGACGAGGTCTACGGCGACTGGGACGCGCTGCGCGAGGCCGCCGCGCCCGGCATGGTCCCGCAACGCGTCGACGCCGACGTCCGCGCGGCCCTGGCCACCGCCGCCGACGACCCCACCCACCTCACCGACGAACAGGCCCTGGCCCTCTTCCACGCCGAGGGGCCGGCCCTGGACGCCCTGTGCCGGGTCGCCGACGACGTGCGCAAGTCCGCCGTCGGCGACGACGTCACCTACATCGTCACCCGCAACATCAACTTCACCAACGTCTGCTACACCGGCTGCCGGTTCTGCGCCTTCGCGCAGCGCCGCACCGACGCCGACGCCTACACCCTCTCCCTCTCCCAGGTCGCCGACCGGGCCCAGCAGGCCTGGGACGTCGGCGCCGTCGAGGTGTGCATGCAGGGCGGCATCCACCCGGACCTGCCCGGCACCGCCTACTTCGACATCGCCCGGGCGGTCAAGGAACGCGTCCCCGGCATGCACGTGCACGCCTTCTCGCCCATGGAGGTCGTCAACGGCGCCTCCCGCACCGGCATGTCCATCCGCGAGTGGCTGACCGCCGCGAAGGAGGCGGGCCTGGACACCATCCCGGGCACCGCCGCGGAGATCCTCGACGACGAGGTGCGCTGGATCCTCACCAAGGGCAAGCTGCCCGCCGCCACCTGGGTCGAGGTGATCAAGACCGCCCACGAGCTGGGCATCCGCTCCTCCTCGACGATGATGTACGGCCATGTCGACCAGCCCCGCCACTGGCTAGGGCACCTGCGGCTGCTCGCCTCGATCCAGCAGGAGACCGGCGGCTTCACCGAGTTCGTGACGCTGCCGTTCATCCACACCAACGCACCCGTCTACCTCGCGGGCATCGCCCGGCCCGGCCCCACCAGCCGCGACAACCGCGCGGTGACGGCCATGGCCCGGCTGCTGCTCCACCCGCACATCCCCAACATCCAGACCAGCTGGGTCAAGCTCGGCACCGAGGGCGCCGCCGAGATGCTGCGCTCGGGCGCCAACGACCTGGGCGGCACCCTCATGGAGGAGACCATCTCCCGCATGGCGGGCTCCTCCTACGGCTCCTACCGCTCGGTGAAGGACCTGCTGGCCATCGCGGAACTCGCCGGCCGTCCGGCCCGGCCGCGCACCACCCTGTACGGGGAGGTCCCCGCCGAGCGCCAGACCTCGGCGGCGGCCTCGGACGGTCACCTGCCCGAACTCCTGCCGCTGGCGGACTGAGCGACCGCTGCCGCCGGGGCGGGGCCGGGCGGCCCGGGCGCGGGCGGACGCCGGGCGCGGGCGGACGCCGGGCGCGGGCGGCCGTGACCGTCCGCGCCCCGGGCGGGGGGCCTGCGGTTCCCGGTGGCGTGCGGTGGGCCTGTGGTTCCCGGGCGGTGGGCCTGTGGTTCCGGGGGGGTGGGCCTGTGGTTCCCGGGCGGTGGGTCGCCCGCCGTGCCGGGCGGGCGGCACGGCACCCGGGCCGGCACGGGCTGCCCGGCGGTCAAGCGATACCAGCAACCAGCCCCGCTCAGCCCCGCTCAGCACGGCACGGCACGGCACGGCAGCTGAACGGTCGAGGTGGGGCCTACCGCTCCCCGTCCCGCTCCACCTCGTGTTGCAGGATGCGCTCCTGCCAGCGGGCCAGGGCCTCCTCGCGGTCGCCGCCGGTCTCCTCGGCCGCGATGATCAGGGCGTCGGCCGCCATCGCGGCCAGGCGCACGGCGACATGGCACACGTCCCGCTGCGAGAGGGGCCGCAGCAGCTCCACCGCCCCGTCACTGTCGCCCGCGAGCGCGCTGGCGACCACGGCCATCGTGGTGCGGTCCCATTCGAAATCGGACATGCCGTGATCCTGCCCACCCGGCGCCCCGCCGAAGAGCGGCACCCGGACGAAAGCCCGCACCGCGGGCCCGTCGGCGCCCCGGGCTCCGGCCGGCCGGCCACCGGGCCGTCGGCCCAATGAGCCCCGACCAGGGCCGGGACCGCGCCGGCCGGCGCTCGCCCGCCGCCGCGGGAGCCGGCGGACCCGCTCGGCGTCGCGGCAGCTCCCCGGGGCCACGCGCTGGATCTGGCCCACGGAGGGCACCTACCGCACGGAACCCCCACGGGCACCACCGCAGACGAGACCCGCTGTTTGCGTGAAAACTTGGGTTTCCGACCGAACTGCGACTCCCGGCGACTGCGGATGACCGCAGATGACTTCCGGTGGCTTCCTGCGGCTGACGAACGGTCCCGTCCGGTCGATTACAGTGCTCGCCGGGGGTGCTCGCGGTCCTCCCGGAGCACCGCGCCGGCATCGGCCGGAACGGCGGCTTCCGGGTGCCACGCCGCGCCCCTCGCCGGGAGTCGGCCAGGGGAGGGACACAGTGGGCACAGCGGCAGGGGCCACCGCCATCTGGGGCCGCACCGAGCAGCAGGACTTCCGCAGCCGGGTGCGCGGCTGCCTGCTGGGCGGGGCCATCGGCGACGCGTTGGGCGCGGGGATCGAGTTCTCCTCGCTGAACGCCATCCGGGAGGCGCACGGCGCGGAGGGCGTGACCGACTACGTCCCCGCGTACGGCCGCCGGGGCGCGGTCACCGACGACACCCAGATGACGCTCTTCACCGTGGACGGCCTCATCCGCGCCCAGGTCCGCCGCGACACCGGCGCCTGGCACCCGCCCACCGACGTCCACCGCGCCTACCTGCGGTGGGCCGCCACCCAGCGCGACTGGGGCCCCGACGAGCGCCGCAGCGAGGACGGCTGGCTGGCCCGCGAGGAGTGGCTGTACTCCCAGCGGGCCCCCGGCCGCGCCTGCCTGAACGGGCTCGCCGACGAGACGATGGGCACCCTGGAGAAGCCCAAGAACCCCGACTCCAAGGGGTGCGGCGCCGTCATGCGCTCAGCCCCCTTCGGCCTGCTGGTGGGCTGGGAGCCGCGACTGGTCTTCCAGCTCGCCGTCGAGTGCGCCGCACAGACCCACGGCCACCCCACCGGCTACCTGGCCGCCGGGGCGCTCGCCGTCATCGTCCACGGCCTGGCCCGGGGCGAGCACCTGCACGACTCCGTCCAGACCTGCCTGACGATGCTGGCGACCCGACCCGGCCACGAGGAGACCGTACGCGCGCTGGAGGGCGCGGTGGCCGCGGTGCGGGCGGGCATACCCGACCCCTCCCGCGTCGAGGCGCTCGGCGAGGGCTGGACGGCCGAGGAGGCGCTGGCGATCGGCGTCTACTGCGCGCTGGTCGCCGAGGACGTGCGCCACGGGCTGCTGCTCGCCGTCAACCACGGGGGCGACAGCGACTCCACCGGTGCCATCTGCGGCAACCTGCTCGGCACCCTGCACGGTGAGACGGTGCTGCCGCCGGTCTGGCTGGTGGAACTGGAGGGCCGCGCGACCATCCTCCAACTCGCCGACGACTTCGCCGTGGAGATGACGCAGGGCCCCGCCCTGCACAACCCCGAACACGCCGCCCCCGCCTGGCTGGAGCGCTACCCGCGGGGCTGACCCGGACGAGGCGCCCGAGGAGGTGCGGAGTGCGGCGCGGCCCATTCCGGGAGCCGGCCCGCAGCACCCGCCGGCGCCCCCGACACTCGTGGCGGCCTTCCCGCCCGGACGTCCCTGAGCGGGCGCCCGGGCGGGGAGACCGCCACGGACCGTCGAGCGCGGTCTGGCTCAGCTGCCCTTGGGGGCACCGCTGTCGACGCCGCCGCCCACCGTCTCGTCCCCCTCCGGAGACGGGCCGGGCACCGGCAGCGCCGCCCCGCCCGCGTCCGGGCCCAGGTGCAGGTGCGCCAGGACCGCGTCGCGCTCGGGGGTCGCCTCGGGCCTGACGAGGCCGATCAGCATGTAGAGGACGAGGGAGACCGCGACCGGCGCCGCGATCTGCACCTGCAACGAGGTCCCGGCGATGCCGTAGTTGGTCAGCCAGAAGGTGAACAGTCCGAGCGCCCACGAGACCAGCGCCGCCGTCGGGCCCGACTTGCGGAAGCGGGACATCATCCCCAGCAGGAAGGGGATGGAGATCGGCCCCACGAGCCCCGCCACCCACTTGATGACAACGGTGATGATGTCCTTGAACGTGGGCGAGTTGACCTGCGTGGCCACCGCCATCGACAGCGCCAGGAAGCTGATCGTCGACAGCCGGGCCGCCACCAGGCCCGCCCGGTGGCCCCAGCCGCGCGCCCGCCGGGAGAGCGCCGGAGCGATGTCCCGGGTGACCACTGCCGAGATGGCGTTGGCGTCGGAGGAGCACATGGCCATCGTGTGCGAGAAGAACCCGACCACCACCAGGCCCAGCAGGCCGTGCGGCAGAAGGCGTTCGGTGAGCAGGGCGTAGGAGTCGGAGGCATCCGGCTTCTGGGCCTTCACCAGCAGCGGCGCCGCCCACATCGGGAAGAACAGCACCACCGGCCAGATCAGCCACAGCACCGAGGACAGCGTCGCCGACCGCCGGGCCTCCGCCGCGCTGCCGGTCGCCATGTAGCGCTGCGCCTGGTTCCACATGCCGCCGCTGTACTCGAAGGTCTTGATGAAGAGGTAGGCGAGCAGGAAGGTGAGCGTGTACGGGCTGGGCGTCGGGTTGTGGTGGGCGGCGGGGAGGTCGTCCCAGATGCCCCACAGGGCGCTGACGCCCCCCAGCTTCCCGAGGACCGCGACCAGCATGGCCACACCGGCCAGCAACTGGATGATGAACTGCCCCAGTTCGGTGAGGGCGTCCGCCCACAGACCGCCCACCGTGCAGTACACACCGGTGATGACGCCGGTGATCAGGATGCCCTGGATGAGCGACATCCCCGTGAAGATGGACAACAGGGTGGCGATGGCCGCCCACTTGGCGCCCACGTCCACGATCTTCAACAGCACACCCGACCAGGCGAGTGCCTGCTGCGTGGCGAGGTTGTACCGGTTCTTCAGGTACTCCAGGGGAGAGGCGACACCGAGCCGCGAGCGCAGCAGGTTCAGCCGCGGCGCGAACAGACGGGCGCCGATGCCCACGCCGACGGCGATCGGCAGGGACCACGTCACCACCGAGGTGATGCCGTACTGGTAGGAGATGCCGGCGTACCCGGTGAACATCACCGCGCTGTAACCGGACATGTGGTGGGAGATGCCGGAGAGCCACCAGGGCATGCGTCCGCCGGCGGTGAAGAAGTCGCTGACGTCGTCCACCCTCTTGTGCGACCAGACGCCGATGGCGACCATCACGCAGAAGTAGCCGACGAGCACGGCCCAGTCGAGACTGTTCATGCCCCCTCCAGGGGTTCCGTCTTGTGAACGGTGCTGGGTTGGGGGACTCTTCGCCAGAAGGTCCTACGAGGCTTTGCCCCTGCGGAAACAGAGGATGTGCAGGGGATTGAACAGCCCTGGGGGCGACCGGGTCAAGGTCCACAGCCGGTCACGCATATGAACCGAGGTCAGCGTACCGAACCATTTTACCTGCTCTTTACCTGACGGCTTGTTGTCCCTGCCGGTACGCGGCACACACGATGAGCACCAGGGACCTTCGCCAGTTCCGCACCACAGACGACCGCCGGAGGGAGGGGCGCCCGTACGGACGAGCAGCCGGAGGGTGGCCGTCCGCACGGACGACCCTCCAGGGGTGGCCGTCCGCACCGGACACCGTCCGATGGACGTCCGTCCGACCTGACAGACGAACCGCACGGCACCGGCGCACCCGCCGCGGACTCCCGCAGGCGCACTGCGTCCGGGGCCGGCAGCCGGCACGAGGCACACCGCACGGACCCCGGAACCCGGGACCGGGCGGCCGGAAGGAGCACCGACACCCAACCGCCGCAGTGCGCAACGCGGTTCGGCCGCCCTCGCGCCGCCATCGGGAACACCCTGCACATGCGAGGAAGGATCGCCGCGGGACGGGTGGTCACCGCGGCTGGGCGCTCGCCGGCTGAAGCGTTCGGCTGAAGCGTTCGGCCGAACGCTCCGGCTGACCGCCCGGGGCCGAACGCTCGGGCTGAGCGCTCCGGCTGAGCACTCGGGGAGCGGACGGCCGCGAGCCGGACGGTGGTGAGCCGGACGGTGGTGAGCCGGACGGTGGTGAGCCGGATGGTGGCGAGCCGGGTGGTCGCCGTGCGCGGGTGGGACGGCGACCGGTCCGGACCGCCCTGCTCAGCCCCCGACCGCCGCGAGGCCGCGACCCAGCCGACGCAGTCCCTCACGTATCTCCTCCGGTGCATGGGTGACGAAGGAGAGGCGCATCGAGGTGACGTCCGGCGGGCCGCAGAAGAAGGGCGCCCCCGGCACGTACGCGACGTCCCGGCGCACGACCGTCGGCAGTGCCGCAGTGGTGTCGAACCCGGCCGGCAAGGTCGCCCACACGAACATGCCGCCCTCCGGCCGGTTCCACCGCGACCCCTCCGGCAACGCCTCACCGAGGCCGTCGACGAGGGCGTCCCGGCGCTCCCGGTAGGCCTCACGCACCCGCTTGAGATGCCCCGCGAGGTCGGCCACCTGCAGGTAGCGGGCCGCAGCGGCCTGGTCCACCGTCGAGGTGTGCAGGTCAGCCGCCTGCTTCGCCAGCACGCAGGCGCGCCGCAGTCCGCCGGGGGCGCGCAACCACCCCAGCCGCAGCCCCGGAGCCACCGTCTTGGACAGTGAACCGAGCAGCACCGTGCGGTCCTCCGCCCCCGGGTAGCAGGAGATCCACGGCACCGGCTCGCCTTCGAACCGCAACTCGCCGTAGGGGTCGTCCTCCACCACCCACAGGCCGTGGCGGGCGGCCACCTCGGCGACGGCCGCCCGACGGTCCGCCGGAAGGGTGCGTCCGGTGGGGTTCTGGAACGACGGCACCAGGTAGAGCAACCTGGGCTGCTCCCGCACCACGATCTCCTCCAGCGCGGCCGGGTCCAGCCCGTCCGCGTCACCGGGGACGGGCACGGCCCGGGCTCCCGCGAGCGAGAACACCTGGAGGGCCGCCAGGTAGCAGGGCTCCTCCACCAGCACCACGTCCCCCGGCTCCAGCAACGCCGTGGCCAGCAGTGACAGCCCCTGCTGCGAACCGGTCGTGACCAGCAGGTCGTCGCCGGAGGTGGGCAGACCACGCCCGGACAACCGACCGGCCAGCGTCTCCCGGAGCAACGGGTCACCGTCCGTCGGCGAGTACTGCAGCGCGCGCCGCGGTTCCTCCCGGAGCGCATGGGCGAAGGCGGCGGCGAGCCCCGCACTGTCGAACAACTCGGGGGCGGGCAGCCCGCCGGCGAAGGACACCACCTCCGGCCGGGCCGTCAGCGCCAGGATGTCCCGGACGGGCGAGCTGCCGGTGCTCCGGACCCGGGCGGCGAGTGCCGGCGGCGGTGCCGTGGTGGCACGGACGGGGGCGGGGGCGGAGGGTGACGGGGAGGCGGGAGAAGGGGAGGTGGAGGGGGTGAGGTCGGCCGTGGCGGTCAAGAGGGCTCCTTCAAAGGGGCGGGACGGACTCCTTCGGAACCAGGATGGCGGTCCATGGGCGCGGCGCACGAGGGGCCGCAGGCATACGTCGGGGTGCCGGACGTCACCAGGCCAGGACGCTGTGGAGCCCCGGCCCGGGGCACTCGCGGGACGGCGGCGGCGATGACGCGCACGACCGCGGGTGACTGTGAGCCTAACGGCCGTTCCCGCAGGCCGCAGACGGTTTTCGGGGCGGTGGGGGGGCGCGGGCGCGGCGGGGGGGGGGAACGGCTGTGTGCGACTTGGGGGTTGGGGATCCGGGGTTGGCCCTGGGGTGAGGACGGGTCGCGGGGCACCGGTCTCCAGTGCAGCCTGCCGGAGCCGGCCCCGGACTCCGCGCTTCGAGGTCCGAGGTTCGAGGTTCGAGGTCCGAGGCCCGAGGTTTGAGGTCCGAGCCTCACGGGGCCCGACGCCATCAGGTGCCAGGGAAGGGGACTGGTGCGGGGCGGACAGAAGGCGGCGAGCCCCTTCGCGCGGAACGCTGCGCGAAGGGGCTCGCTCGGTGGTGAGGCCGCTGTCGTGAGGAGCTGCCGGGACCCGGGTGCCGGCAGCGGGACGGCGGGATGCCGAGTCGACCGCGCCGCCGTGCCGGTGGGGCGGCCCGGGGGTCGCCCACGGTGCCGGGGCCTACCGGAGCCCTGGTCAGAAGGCTCCCGTCAGGACCCTCGGTCAGGCGCCCCGCACCGCGTCGGCCGGACTGCCCCCGACACGCGAATCCGTCAGGTCGGACAGGGCAGGTCGGACAGGTCGGGTCGGACAGGTCGGGTCGTGCCCGTCAGACCCAGTAGGCCCGACCGGTGCAGGTCATGCCGCGCCGATCTCGCGGACGAAGACACCCCACGTCGCGTCGGCGAAGGCCAGCCGCGGGCCGTCCGGGTTCTTGGAGTCCCGGATCGCGATGGCGCCGGCGCCCGGGACAGCGAGCTCGACGCAGGCGCCGTTGCCGCCCGAGTAGGAGGACTTCCGCCAGGCGAAAGCCGAGTTGGGTACCTCGACCAGCTCCGCGGAGGTCGCGGTCGTAAGGGTGCGGGAAGTGGGGAAGGTCCGCATAGCCATGTTTGCTCCGACTCACTATGAGATGCCGTGGATCCGGTGGTCATGACGCTACGCGCCAACATCACGGGCATCAGGAGACGTTCACTCGTCCGCATGGCTTGTACGGCGATCACTCCACGGGCAACGTCATCTCCCTGTACCGTGCGCCCTTTTTAAGCGGACTGAATGATTCCATAGTGCGCTTCCCAGCATTCCGGACGTTCCGGGCCAGTGGTGCCGGGCGGTGTCGCCTCGCGGTGTCGCCCCGCAGGGCGGATCTCTCCTGCCTCTACAGGGGACGGTCCGAGTCGGCGTGGTGCTTGGCCGCCAGGGCGATGAACTCCCGGCTCTGCTCGGCGCTCAACGCCTGCGCGCGGAGATGCTCGTACATGATCGTGTACTTCTGGACGTCGTTGACCTTCTCCAGGTACAGGTCGCTGGTGACGCCCTCGATGTAGACGACGCTGGAGTCCGCCGCGTCGTCGAACTCCAGGATGGAGAAGGTCCCCGACATCCCCGCGTGCGCTCCGGTCTCGTACGGCAGCACCTGGATGTTCACGTGCGGGAGCTGACTCACGGCCACGAGGTGTTCGAGCTGCTCGCGCATGACGAGGTGGCTCCCGACCACCCGGCGCAGGGCGCTCTCGTCCATCACCACCCAGAGCCGCAACGGGGCGTCCGGAGCGTTGACGCGCTCCTGGCGTCGCATCCGCACCTGGATGCGCTTCTCCAACTGCTCGGGCGTCAACTCCGGTACCGCGCCCGGGATCACCGCCTCGGCGTACCCGGGCGTCTGGAGGAGTCCGGGCACCAGGAGCGACTCGTACACCCGTAGCGAGGCGGCCTCGGTCTCCAGGCCGATGTAGACGCTGTAGGGGATGTCGCCGAAGGCGTGCCACCAGCCCTGCTGCCGGGAGTCCTTGGCCATCTGCATCAGCGAGTCGACCACCCGGTGGTCCTCGACCTCGTACACGCTGCAGAGGTCCCGCACGTCGCGCTGGCTGATGCTGCGCCGGCCGTTCTCCAGTCGGCTGATCTTCGACTGGGAGACCAGCAGGCGCTCGGCGACCTCCTCTGCCGTCATGCCCCGGAGCTCACGGAGCCTGCGTAGCTCCTGGCCCAACCGGCGCCTCCGGACAGTGGGGTTGACGTTCGACGCCACGGGACGTGCACCTCCGGCTACCGTGCTGCTCTTTTGTCTGCTCAGCAGACTGCCACCCGGGACGGGGCGTGCGCAGTGAAACGGGCACAGTAGGCGACCGAACGTGCGCACCGGGTGGCTCCCCGGAGCCCGGGTGGTCCGATCGCCGGGTGGTCCCCGGGGCCCGGATGGTCCGATTGCCGGCTGGTTCCCCGGAGCCCGGATGGTCCGATCGCCGGGGGAGGCTCACGCAGCGGGCGAGGTCGGATGGGGCGAGCCTTCGGGGTGCGGGGCTTGGGGCGGCTTCGGGTAGGCGGGTGGATTCGGGCGTGCGGTCGGGGCCCGGGGGCGCGGGGCTGGGTGGTGGTGTGCGGGTGGTCGGCACTGGCGCCGACATATGTGCTTCCGCGAAGAACGCAAAGCGAAGGGGTGGGGTCTCCCGGCGAGGGCGTGAGAGGCGCGGCCGGCCCGAGGAAACGGGCGTCGGTGGGCGGCGGTGCCACGGCCTGACGGTCCCGTGGCGTGCGCGCGCCCCGTCCGAGATGCGGCCGGCAGGGTTCCGGGCCGGCTGCCGCGCTCAGTCGCCGTGCCATGGCGCAGCCCCCGGCCCCCGGCCCCGGCCCCCGGCCACCGGCCCCAAGCCCCCAGCCCACGACCTCAGCCCACGGGCACCCTTCGTCCCTCCGTGGTACGGGCACCCTTGGCCTCTCCGCGACAGGGGCAACCTCAGCCTCCGCGATGCGGGCTAGCCCTCGGCCTCCGCGATGCGGGGTAGCCCTCGGCCTCCGCGGCGGCGCCGAGAAGTGGAGAAGACGGGCAGCGCAGGGGCCTGGGGGCGGAACCGGCGTCTGAGAGCAGAGGCTCTGAGAGCAGAGGAGGGGTGGGGCCGGGTCGGGAAGTGACCAGGCCCCACCCCTCCTCCAGCGGCTCCCGGTGGGGATCTGTGGGTGTGGGTCGTGGGTCGTCAGTGAGCCGAGGCGGCGGAAATGCGCCCGAGCTGGGTCGCGTCCCGTCGGTTCGGCCGCGGCCGGGACCCGTGCCGGCAGTGCTGTCGGTGCCGCCGGATCCGGGGCGGCAGCCCGCGAAGCCTCAACGGGCTCCGACGCGGGCCATGGTGCTCTGCCGCGAAGAGGAGACCGCACCGGCCGGCGCGGTCGGGCCCCGTAAGGCGGCCGAGGGTCCGGCCTGGGCCGCCGCGGTGGCCCGCTTCGACTGCTGGGCCGCCACGCCGTTCTGGACGTCCATGACGGCGTGCGCCACCAGTCCGCCCATGGGGTCGTGGCGGATCAGGTCACGCAACCGGGAACGGGACGATCGCCCTTCGTTGCCCGGGTAGAGGTGCTTGCCCAGCCCGACGGCGTGCGCCAGGGCGGCGAGTGCGGCGGTCCGGGGGTCCGGTGGGACTCCGGTCCTGATGGCGTTGTCCAGGCGGGCGCGGATGCCGCGGCTGATGGCGGTGTCCGTCGCCTGGTAACGGGTGGTCGGTAGGACCCCGCACATCTGGCCGGCCACGGCATGCACCATGCCGCACCGCTCAAGGTGTGTGAGGTAGGTCTGTCGTAGCCCCAGTCGGGGCCCGCCTATCCAGTTGACCGCGCGCACCGGGCTGCCACGCCGTCGCAGCAACTCGAGCGCGGAGTCCAAGGTCGGATCTCCGGTCGGCCGTGGCAGCACCACGGCGATACGATCCCCGTCTGGGGCTATCCGTCCAGCCATCGCCAGCTCTACCAGCTGCGCTCCGGCCAGACCAAGGTCAAGCGACTGCGGCTGCGCTGTGGTGCCCGTGGTCGGGTCCAAAGCGAGCAGCAGAAGCTCCTCCGGAATGGTTCTGCGGCTCCTGCCCATCCAAGCCTCCCCGCGTGGATGAATGACAGGGTGACCCCTCTCACATTCATCTGTCGAGAGCGCCCGAGGGGTTCGGGCGGGAACCAGTAGGTATGTCGTTCTCGTCCAGTGAAGGGGGCAGTGCCGACCGGCGGGCCGGTGGGCGTCTGCGTCGCGTGGCGGCAGGGGAGAGTTTCGCGAACGTCGGACACTTGGGAACACTGGTCTGCATACGGAAACGGTCCGCACAGGGGCATTGGTTCCGGCAGGCGCGAACAGAGCACGGGTGGCACCGGCAGGGCACGGGTAGGCAGAGGCGCGAGCAGTGAAGGAGACAGCGGTGGTGGGCGAGTCCCCCGACAGGTCGGAGCAGAGGAAGTCGTCGGGGGAGACGGTCGCGGAGGACTCCACCCCCCTCGTCGAGGGCGCCGGCAGGCAGGGCCCCGGGCAGGGGCAGGACACCTCGGCGCCCCGCCCGGACCAGGACCCCGGTCCGGCCACCGCCGGCCCCGACGGGGACAGTGGCGCGGCGGACGACCCGCGGGTGTCGGTTTCCCGGACGGAGACTTCCGGGACGGGGGCTTCCGGGACGGAGACTTCCCGGGCGGGGGCTTCGCAGGTGAAGGCTGACTCCGGTGACAGCGCCCCGCCGCGTTCCGGCCTTGCGCAACGTCGGCCCAGGGCCGGTCGCAGCACCGCCGACCGCACCGGGTCCGCCTCCGCCGCCGCGTCTACGTCCGCGTCCACGTCCGCGTCCACGGACTCTTCCGGCTCCGAGGGGGCGCCGGGCAAGGGCGGCTCGGGGGCTGCTGCGGGTGACAAGGACGCGCGTCTCCGCGCTGCTGTGGCGGCCTGGGTGTCCTCGGACGGGGACGACGCCGGCGAGGCGGTCACCGCTCCTTCCGCGGGAACGGAAGACTCCGCGGGTTCGGTGGACGGGAAGGTCGCCGGAGGCGCCGAGAAGGAGGCCGTCGCACCGGCGCGTGCCAGGAGCGCTGCGGCGATCGCCGCAGCGACGAAAGGCCGCGCGCAGGCGGTCCGCGACCAGTCGACCGAGCCTGATGCCGGAGGTGCGGGGGCGGGCGACGGTGAGCCGCCGGCCGACCAGCCCACGGCCGTCTTCAAGCTTCCCCGGGATGCGGCGGAGGTGGCAGTGGTCCCGGCCGGGGGGGCCGGCGCTGCGAACGGCGCTGTGAGTGGCGCTGCGGCGGAGGCGACCCGCGAGGTGGACAGCGACACCCGAGTGTTCACTACTGCGAATAAGCGGGCGCGGGGTGGCGACTCTGCCAGCGCGGTTGAGGCCGCCAGTGCGGTGGAGAGCGGCACCCCCGTAGAGGTCGACGAGCCTGCCGAGAACCCTGAGGCCGGCGAAGCCGAAGAGGCGCCGAAGGCCGTGAAGGGCGCCGGGAACGCGAAGGGTGCCGGGAACACGAAGGGTGCCGGGGGAGCCAAGGGGTCGGGAGACGCCGAGGCTGCCGCAGGCTCGGACAAGCCCGCAGGCTCGGACAAGCCCGCAGGCTCGGACAAGCCCGCAGGCTCGGACAAGCCCGCAGGCTCGGGGAAGCCCAGTGTCTCCAAGGGGGGCGTCGAGAACGCTCCCCAGGCCTCGACGGGTGCCGAGGCAGCGGGTGCCGAGAGCGCCGGGGCCACCGGGGGTGCCGAGGACGGGCAGGGCTCCACGGGTGGAAAGGGCCGTGCTGGTCACGAGGCCGACAGCAAAGCGAGGACGGCGGCCGAGAAGCCGGTCGACCAGCCCACCACGGCGCTGAAGGTCCTCAAGTCCGAGGCTGGTGGCGACGGACTGGAGAAGGGCGGCAGTGGGAGCGCCACAGCGACGAAGCCGTCCGCCGGCGCTGCTCCCTCCTCCGCCACACCCGCCGCCGAGGTGTCGGGCGCAGGTGTGGCCGCGGGGGCAGCGGGCGGTAAGGCTGCCGGCGAGGCGGGCTCGGGGAAGGCCGAAGCGAAGGCCGCCGAGAAGGGGAAGTCGGCCGCAGGAGTCGGGAACGGTACGAAAGCCGGCCCAGCCACGGGGACTCCCGCCGGCGACAAGACCAAGACCGGCGACAGGGCGAAGCCTGGCGGCAAAGCGGAGCCGGACGACAAGGCGGAGTCGGACGACAAGGCGAAGTCCGGTGAGGCGAAGACTGAGGACGCCGAGCGCGAAAGCGAGCGGACGAGCCGGTTCGTCGCACTGAAGTCGGCCGATGCCCTGCCGACCCGTCCGCTGCCGCCGGCGGCACCCAGCACGCCTCCGTCTCCGCGGAAGCCGTCCACGCCGCCGGGAGCCGCAGGGGGCGGGGCCGGTACCGGCGCCGACGCTGCGTCCACTGCTGGTGGAGCGACCGGGACCCCGTTGCCCGAGACCGAGCGGACGAAGCAGCAGCCGTTGCCGCCCCTCGACCTGCTGGCGCAACTCACCAACACCCCACCGCCGCCCGAGACGCCCCTGCGCGTGGCGGTGCGACGGTTCAAGATCTGGACGCCGCTGGTGGTGCTGCTGGCGATCATCTTCGTGGTCGTCCAGGCGGTCAGGCCGTTGCCGGCGC
This sequence comes from Streptomyces sp. NPDC059740, assembly GCF_042733155.1. Classification (NCBI taxonomy): domain Bacteria; kingdom Bacillati; phylum Actinomycetota; class Actinomycetes; order Kitasatosporales; family Streptomycetaceae; genus Streptomyces; species Streptomyces sp. NPDC059740. Next base: position 104,215 of record NZ_JBHWGP010000011.1, read on the forward strand.
CCACCCTCGCGCTCGGCGGACAGGCGACCTTCACCTTCGACGGGCACTACGCGATGCCGTGGCCGGACAAGGGGCAGAGCGCGGCGAAGGTCGTCGGCGTGGGCGCCTTGGGAAGCTCCGGCAGCGAGAAGCCCGTCGCCACGGCCAGTGTCGCCAAGGTCATGACGGCTTACGTCGTCCTTGAGGGCCACCCCCTCAAGGCGGGTCAGCAGGGCGAGAAGATCACCGTCGACGCCACGGCTGAGAAGCAGTCGAACAGCGAGGGTGAGTCGACGGTGCCGCTGAAGAAGGACCAGCAGTTCACCGAGCGCCAGATGCTCGAAATGCTGATGATCCCCTCCGGCAACAACGTCGCTCGTCTCCTGGCCCGCTGGGACGCCGGCTCTGAGGGTGCCTTCGCGAAGAAGATGAACGCCGAGGCGAAGAAGCTCGGCATGACCCACACCACCTACACCGACCCCAGCGGCCTGGACAAGACGACCGTGAGCACGGCCGTCGACCAGCTCAAGCTGGCCGAGATGGTCATGCAGAACGAGACCTTCCGCCAGGTCGTCGCCATGGAGAACGCCAAGATCCCCGGCCTGCCCAAGGAGATCTACGCCAACAACGATCTGCTGACCACCGAGTACGGGGTGGTGCGCGGCATCAAGACCGGTTCCAGCACCGCTGCCGGTGGCGCCTTCATGTGGGCTGCCTACAAGGGTGTCGGCGACCAGGACCGCCTGATCGTCGGTGTGGTGATGGACCAGCGTGCGCCCAACTCCAACCCTCCGGCCGACCTGCACGTGGCCCTGTCCAAGAGCCAGGAGATGATCCACAGCATCCGCGACGACCTCAAGCTCGCGACGGTCGTGAAGAAGGGGCAGGTCGTCGGCTATGTCGACGACGGGCTCGGCGGACGCACCCCGGTCGTGGCCACGAAGGACCTCAAGGCCGCGGGTTGGTCCGGGATGAAGGTCGACTTCTCGCTGACCGACGACGGCAAGACCCTGCCGCACGAGGCGAAGGCCGGTACACGGGTCGGCGAACTCGTCGCCGGCAAGGGACCCGAGGCCATCAAGGTGCCCATCGCGCTGCAGGAGGACCTGGCAAAGCCGTCGTTCGGCTCGAAGCTCACCAGGATCAGCTGACGGACGAACCGGGCGACGTGACACCTGCCCCGGCCTGATCCGAACCACGCAACACCGGACCCGCACGCCACGACACCGCGTGCGGGTCCTGCGCGTTCACGGCTTGGGAGCTTGGGAGCTTGGGAGCTTGGGAGCTTGGGAGATTGGGCGGCTGAGTGGCTGGGCGGTTGGGCGCTTGAGTGGCTGGGCCGGGTGGCTGGGCGGCCGGCCACGGAGTCCTCGCAGTTATTCGTTCGCGGGTGGCAGCGAGCGTTGCTAACCTTCTGGAGGCCGTGCGAAGGAACGAGGAGGTGGTACCCGTGAACGAATTCACATGGGTGCTCTCCTCTGGAGTCACGGTCGGGCGATAGGTCGTCCGGGAGCGCCGTTCAAGAGCCTCCCGAAAGGCACGATCATGCATTTCACTTCCGAACAGCGCCTCGACGACGGTGTTCTCGAGCGCACGTTCAGTCTCGGCGAGATCCCCGGCATCCTGTGGACGCCTGAAGCTGCGTCCGCATCCGCACCGGTGCCGCTGATCCTGCTCGGCCACCCCACGCTCGGACTGCACAAGATGTACCCCCGGCTGGTGGGGCGGGCCCGGCAGGCCGCGGCGGACGGTTTTGCCGCCGCCACCATCGAGCTCCCCGGGAGCGGCGACCGGCCCCGTTGGCCTGTCCTCGAGCAGGCTCGCGCAGACCTGCGCCGGGTGATGCAGGCCGGCGAGCCGGTCGGTGACGAGATCGTTGATGCCCTCGTCCTCCCGCTGGTCGAGAAGGCGGTCCCGGAATGGCAGGCCGCCCTGGACGCCCTGCTCTCGCTACCCGAGATCGGCGGCCCGGTCGGATATGCGGGGGGAGTGATCTCCATCGGGACCCGGCTGGCGGTGGTCGAGCCACGTATCTCGGCCGCTGTGCTGTTCGCCGGGAGTCTCGTCCCGCGCGTCATGTTCGAGGAGGCCCGTGAGGTCACCATTCCGCTGCACGTCCTGCTGCAGTGGGACGACGAGCGGAACGACCGGCAGGCGGCCCTGGACCTGTTCGACGCCTTCGGCTCCACGGAGAAGACGCTGCACGCCAACCTGGGCGGGCACACCGGCGTCCCGCAGTCAGCGGGGGACGCCGGAGCCCAGTTCTTCAAGCGGCATCTGAGGTAGCCGCCGCGCCGCCTGCCGTCGCCAGAACGCCTGCGGACGGTAAACGTGGGGGCCGGGATGCTGCTCGTCGTGACAGGTCCCGGCTCCCTGCTGCTCTTTCCCACGCGGGCCCACGAGGGCCCCTGCCAGCCCGGCAGGGCCGGCGCTGCCCGAAGCCCGGGCGGGGCGTGGACCAGGCCAGGAGCCTGAGCATGGAGCGGGGCGAGGCGGGGCGGGTTGGGGTTGGGGTTGGGATGGGGCTGGGGCTGGGGCTGGGGTGGGGTTAGAAGGTAAGGGGCTCTCAATTCTTGGTCGCCTTGCCTTGGGGCCCCCACCCCTCCCCCTCCCCCTCCCCCTCCCGCCCCTCCGCCCCCCGGCCTCACGACGTGCAGCCCAAGGCCCACGAGGCCCAAAGCCCAAGGCCCAAGGCCCACGAGCCCAAGGCTCAAGGCCCAAGGCCCACGAGGCCACGAGCCCACGAGGCATCACCTGCCCACGGGCCCTCAGCACGCGAGGCAGCCCGTCACAGCGCATGCCTGCCACCGAGGCCGACCGAGCCGATGCCACGCAGCCGGCCAGTCAGCCGCACCGCCTGCGCCTGCGCCCCGGCCGGCCCCCGCTGCGCCCGGAGCCCTGCTCAACCGCCGCAGAGCCGGCTGGCCCTTAGCTGTCCCCGACCTTCCCTCGCAGCGCCTCAGCTCTTCCTCCTCATCGACCGCCTCGGCAGCCCGGCCACCACTCCGCCCGGCCACCACTCCGTCCGGTCACCACCCTGCCCCGCCGTAGCCCCGCATGGCCCTTGCTCGCAGCCGTGCGGCCCCACAGAGGTCAGAGGGGAGGAACGGGGACGGGGAGGGAAACGGAAATTTCTCAGTCGTCTGCGTCGCCCGCCGGTGGTGCGGAGTCGGGGAACTCGGCGCCCTCCTGGGGGTCGGTCTCCTCTCCGGAGCCGGTTGCTTCGGCGATCACGGTGAGGATCTGGTCGCCGTACTTGGCCAGCTTGTTCTCACCCACACCGTTCACACCGGCCAGCGCGGCCTCTGTGGCAGGGCGTGCCCCGGCGATCTCGCGGAGAGTGGCGTCGTGGAAGATCACGTAGGCGGGGACGCCCTGTTCCCGGGCCGTCGCCGCCCGCCAGGCGCGCAGCGCCTCGAAGAGCGGGAGCGCCTCCTCGGGCAGGTCGACCGGTGCGCGTCGCTGCTTGCTCTGCCGGCCACCGGACGCTGCGTCCCCCGACGCCCTGCTGCGACTCGGCTTGGCCGGCTCGCGGCGCAGCGGCACCTCCTGCCGCCCAGCGAGCACCTCGGCGCTGGACTCGGTCAGCACCAGGGTCCCGTGGTCGCCTTCCACGGCGAGCAGACGCCTGGCCAGCAGCTGCCGTATCACCGCGCGCCACTCCGCCTCACCGAGGTCGGCGCCCACCCCGAAGACGCTGAGCGAGTCGTGGTCGAACTGGATGACCTTGGCCGTCTTGCGGCCCATGAGGATGTCGATGATCTGGCCGGCGCCGAACTTCTGTCGCCGTTCGCGCTGCAGCCTCACCACCGTCGACAGCAGCTTCTGCGCCGCGACCTTCCCGTCCCAGGTGGACGGCGGGCTGAGACAGGTGTCGCAGTTGCCGCACGGTTCGCCCTCCTGACCGAAGTAGGCCAGCAGACGGACCCTGCGGCACTCGACCGTCTCGCACAGCGCGAGCATCGCGTCCAGGTGGGCGGAGAGTCGCCGCCGGTGCGCGTCGTCGCCCTCGGAGCCGGCGATCATCTTCCGCTGCTGGACGACGTCCTGAAGGCCGTAGGCGAGCCAGGCCGTGGACGGCGCCCCGTCACGGCCGGCACGGCCCGTCTCCTGGTAGTACCCCTCGACCGACTTCGGGAGGTCCAGGTGGGCCACGAAACGCACGTCCGGCTTGTCGATGCCCATGCCGAAGGCGATGGTCGCGACCATCACCAGCCCCTCCTCGCGAAGGAACCTGGCCTGGTGCTCGGCGCGCTTCGCAGCGTCCAGACCGGCGTGGTACGGCAGGGCGTTGACGCCGTTGCGGACCAGGAACTCGGCCGTCTTCTCCACCGAGGCCCGCGAGAGGCAGTACACGATGCCCGCGTCACCGGCGTGCTCGCCCCGCAGCAGGTCGAGGAGCTGCTTGCGCGGTTCGGCCTTCGGCGCGATCCGGTACTGGATGTTGGGCCGGTCGAAGCTCGCCACGAAGTGACGCGCGTCCTCCATGCGGAGCCGGGAGGTGATCTCCTTGTGCGTCGCGTGTGTCGCGGTGGCCGTCAACGCGATGCGCGGCACCGTCGGCCACCGCTCGTGAAGCATCGACAGGGCCAGGTAGTCGGGCCGGAAGTCGTGTCCCCACTGGGCGACGCAGTGGGCCTCGTCGATGGCGAACAGCGACACCTCGCCACGGTCGAGGAGGTTCAGTGTCTGCTCGACACGGAGACGTTCGGGTGCGAGGTAGAGCAGGTCCAACTCGCCCGCGAGGAACTCGGCCTCGACCAGGCGGCGTTCTTCGAGGTCCTGGGTGGAGTTGAGGTAGCCGGCCCGCACCCCCAGCGCCCGCAATGCGTCGACCTGGTCCTGCATGAGGGCGATGAGGGGGGAGATGACGACCCCGACGCCGGGCCGGACCAGTGCCGGAATCTGGTAGCAGAGGGATTTGCCGCCACCCGTCGGCATGAGGACGACGGCGTCCCCGCCTCCGACCATCTGGTCGATGACGGCTTCCTGCTCGCCGCGGAAGGCGTCGTAGCCGAAGACCCGGCGCAGTACCCGGAGCGAGGGCGAGAGGCCGTCGTCCTCCGCCTCGGCCACCGACGCCGCCCAGGCGGACGCCGGGCTCTCAGGTTCCTTCGCACCGTCCTCGGGAGGCCGCGCGGCGGGGGCTCGGTCGTCGGGAGGGCCGTCCGACGCCGGCCATGACGCGTCCTCGCCGAAGTCCGCCCCCTGCCACGGGTCGGGCTCGTGCAGGGCCGGGCCCCACATGTCGTCCGCGTCGGCGGGACTGCGCCGCGTGCTGGTCCTCGTCACGTCCATGCCGGTGCCTTCCGTCCCCGTGTGCTGCGGCGGCGACCGTGCCGCCCTTCGTTCCGCCCTGCACCCCTGAAGCCTACGAGGTGTGGCGGCGGCTTGCCGGAGGCTGTGGATAACTCGGGAAAGCGCTGGTCAGAGGGTGAAACGGCGCAGGAGGGTCATACGACGTCGGGGTCGAGGCGGGCGTTGACCAGTGCTGCGGCGGCGCCCGCGTCGTCCACGGTGATCACGAAGCAACGGCCCGAGGTGAGGTCGAGCCAGAGTGCGTCGCCGGCGCGGAGGGAGACCGCGGTCGTACCGGGCTTCCAGCGGTATCCCCAGCCTCCCAGGCGCAGCGGGTCGCCGCGGTCGGACCACGCCCGTGCGACCGACCCGTACGGCACCCGTCGTCGCAACAGGGGGATGGCGACGGAGGAGACCAGCACCCCCCGCCGGTCCACGACCACTCGGACCGAGCCCAGCGCGACGAAGGCCAATGCGGCGACGAACAGCCAGATCAGGGCGTATCGCAGGTCGGTGAGGACCACTTCGGCCACCACCAGGCAGACCGCCGCGACGCACCCCGTCACCAGCATCCAGGGAACCGTCACCGTCCGGCGCCACACCTCGTCCCGCTCGCCCGCCCCTGCGGCTGATGTGTTCATGCACCTCATCATCCTGGGCCGCCACGGACACCAGGAAGGCGGGGTTCCTCCGCTGTGACGGACCTCGCACCACCCGTGCCGTCCACGCCTCCGCGAGGCCGGCCGCGGCCGGCGCACCCGAACAGGTCGCGGGCCCGAGTCCGGCCCCCACGCGCTCCGGTCCCCACGCGCTCCGGGCGGACCCGTCGGGCCGGCTCCGGTCCCGCGCTCGGGCAGAGCCCGTGAGCCCGGCCGGAACCCGTAAGGTCTGCGGGCCGGGGCATCGGGGTACCGAGGTACCGGAACACCCCGCGGGAGGCAGCGTCCGGCCCGGACACGTGCGGGCCGGGACAGCCCGGACGCCGTGCCACCAGGTCACAGTCCGGCCGCGCGTGCCCTCGGGGACGGCCCGGACCCCGCGCGCCACCAAGGCCAGGGGCCCCGGGGAACGGGACAGTGAGAAGGCGAGGCGGCATGCGCATCGGAATCGGACTCCCGAACACCACCCCCGGCGTCGACGGGCCGCTGCTGCTGCAGTGGGCGCGGCGCGCGGAGGAACGCGGCTTCGCCTTCGTCTCCACCATCGGCCGCGTCCCCTATCCCTCCTACGACTCGCTCACCGCACTCGCCGCCGTCGGCGCGGCGACGTCCCGCATCGAGCTGCTCACCAACGCGGTGCTGGCCCCCACCTATCCCGACGCGGTACTCGCCAAGATCACCGGTACCGTGGCGCAGCTCAGCGGGGGGCGCCTCACCCTCGGCCTGGGCGTCGGAGCCCGCGAGTCGGACTACCGCGCCTCCGAGCGGGACTTCGCCTCCCGTGGCGACGTCTTCGACCGGCAGCTGGAGTACCTGCACCGGGCATGGCGGGGGGAGCCCGTCGAGGCCGGGGACCACGAGGGGGAGCAGCGCGCCGTCGTACCGCCCGGCCGGGAGGTGCCCGTGCTCGTCGGCGGCCACGGCCGGCGGGCGGTGCGCCGGACCGCTCGCTGGGGCGCCGGCTGGACCGGTGCCGGCGGCGGCCCCCGGCGTGCCGAACCCATGGTCGGGCAGGTCCTGGACGCCTGGCGCGAGGCGGGCCGGCCCGGAGAGCCGCGCCTGCTGGGCCTGGCGTACTTCTCGACCGACCCCCGCCACGACGAGGCCGCAGACGCCTACCTGCGGAAGTACTACGCCTATGCGGGAGACCACGGGAACACCATCGCCGAGGGCGCGGTGCGCACCCCGCGGCGCATCCGCGAGATCATCACGGAGTTCGAGTCGGTGGGGATGAACGAGGTCGTCTTCACCCCGACCCTGGCCCACCTCACGGAGGTCGACCGTCTCGCCGACCTGGTGCTGTGAACCACCCCCCCTCCCCGCCCGCACGCCCACCCGCGCTTCGACGGCGGCCACAGCCACAGCCACGATCACCCAGGCAGGACCTCGCAGGTGACGTCGGTCGAGAAGACCTGTTGCCCGTTCTGAGACGCCTCCACCCGCATCCGGGGGCGGGCATCGCCGTCGGGGTCCACCGGGATGACGGAGAGCAAGCACGGGGAGTCGAGTTCGGTGTACCTGGTGAAGGTGCTCTCCAGGGCGACGGGCAGCAGCCGGACCGGTGCCCCCTCGGCCTGGACCGCCTGTGTCGCGGCCTCCAGCAGCACCATCCCCGGTATGTGGTCGTGGGGGTGGTCGAAGAGCACCTCGTGGTCGGTGACGGCCCGGAGCTGGTAGCCGCCGGGGGTTTTGGTGGCCGACACCACCACGTCGTGGGGGTCCAGCCGGTCCACCTGGGCTGCGGGGACGGGCGGTGCGGGCGGGAGAGCCTGGGCGAAGGCTGCCAGCGCGTCCTGCCGTCCTCTGCGCAACCGGTTGTAGACGGCCGGCGGATGGGTGTTGTACTTGAACTCTCCTGTGCCGATGGGCTCGCCGTCCTGGAAGCCCTCGACAAGCGCCGTCAGGTACACCGACCCCATACGTCGGCGCGTGACCTGGGTATGTGTGACCCGCAATTCGACTACCGTCGTACGGGAACCCCGGATCCAGCGTTCGGAGTTGATCGAGGTGTGCACGTAGTCCCACCCCAGCCGGTCCGCCAGTGGCACCCGATAGGCGGTGTGGGAGAGGACTGCCAGGGCCTGGCGGGCACCCTCGGTGAAGAGGAGAGGGCTCGCGATGCCGGTGGCGAGCGTGTAGAACGCGTGGGAGAGGGGTCGTTCGATCGTCACGACGTGAGTGTCGGGTACGACCTCGCGCCACTCCCGCACCATGGACTCGGCGGATGACCTCTTACGGGTCAGTGCCGCCGTTCCAGGTGCGGGGCGATCCTTGGGAACCCTCTGGACGGTGATGCCAGCCATGCGCGTACTCCCCAGGACATGAGCGCCTGTCGAGCCGTGGTGGCTTCGTGCTGCGCCGGAGCCCCACACCTTGACCTGTGGCCAAAAATAGAGAGTCTTCTTTTCTCTGTCGAGAAGAACGGATGAGATGCGATGGCGGGAAGGGTCGTCAAGCAGGAGCGTGCGATACGGACGAGAGCGACCCTCATCCGGGCGGCGGCGGAGGTGTTCGCCGAGTCCGGCTTCGCCGGGGCGAGCGTCTCCAACATCGCGCGGCGTGCCGGCCTCACCCTGGGAGCGATGTACTTCCACTTCCAGAACAAGGAGGAACTGGCCCGGGAGATCGTTCTCAGCCAGCCGGCCACGGTCGTCCCACCTCTGGAGTCCAGGGGCCTTCAGCACGCCGTCGACATAACGCTGACCTGGGCGTACGGGATGCTGGACAACCCCGTTCTGCTAGCCGGGGCGCGGCTGGTGACCGACCAGGAGCAGTTCGTCTCACCCCGGGACAATTCCCACGCCCAGTGGACGGAGATCATCACCCAGGACTTCCTCGAAGCCCGCCGGCTGCGGGAGCTGCGGTCGGGGGCGGAGGTCGCCCCCATGGCCCGGCTGATCGTCAACGCCTGCACCGGGGCGCAGATGCACGCCTCCCTGGAATCGGGCCGACGGGACCTGCCGCAACGTGTGGAGGAGACCTGGCGGTGCGTGCTTCCGTCCCTGGCCGTGCCCAGCACAGCCAAACGCCTTGAGTTCGGCGAGGCACGGGGCAGAGGGCTCTGAGGGCGGCGGAACCAGCCAGGACACCGGCCTCCAGATCCCGAACGGCCTGACGTCCCGGCGCTCCGAGGCCGCGGTGCTGCAACGTCGCGACGTCCAGGCATAGCGCCCCTCCCAGGTCATCGCGCACAATCGGGCGGACGATCAGGAGGACGGCAGTGCTCAGTGGCAAGACAGTGATGATCACGGGAGCTTCCAGCGGCATCGGGGAGGCGGCTGCGCGCTTGTTGGCCGGCGAGGGGGCGGCGGTCGTCCTCATGGCCAGGCGCGAGGAACGGCTGCTCGCCCTCGCCGGTTCGATCACGGAGGCCGGGGGGCGTGCCACGGTCGCGGTCGGTGACGTCCGTTCCTCCGAGGACGTCCGCCACGCGGTGACGACCGCGGTGGAGACCTACGGATCACTGGACGGTGCCTTCAACAATGCCGGTTGGGGCTCCGTCGGCCCCTCCCTGCACGAGATGGACGACGCGGACTACGACCGCATGATGGATGTCAACGTCCGCGGCGTGTGGAACTGCCTTCGCCACCAGATACCGGTCATGCTCCAGCAGGAGGCCGGCGGCTCCATCGTCAACACCTCCAGCACCGCAGGCATGTTCGCCACCGGTGCCACCGCCCCGTACGTGGCCTCCAAGCACGCCGTCGCAGGGCTGACGAAGGCCGCCGCCGCCGAGTACGGCGGACGCGGCATCAGGGTCAACGCCCTCATGGTCGGTACCACGCACAGCGAGTTGATGGACGAGGCCATCAAGCGGCACCCCGTCCTGGAGAAGGCCTCCGTGGCACGCGCCATACAGAAGCGGATGGCCGACCCGCAGGAGATCGCCCAGGCGGTGGCGTGGCTCTGCAGCGACCGCTCCTCCTTCATCACCGGCGCGTCCGTCCCGGTGGACGGCGGGTGCAGCGCGGTCTGAGACCACCGGCCGCCCGGCTGCGGGCGGCCGGCCGGCACCCCGCAGGCCGAGCGACAACCGCGCCTCGGCCTGGGCGACTTGTCACGCACCACCGTCAACTGCAGGCGCAGGAGCCGGTGGTGATGAGCGTGCGGCGAGCAGGTGCGTAGCACGTTCGCCTCAAACCGGCGTCCCACAGGCGAGGTTGCGTCGTTGTCGACACTCCTGGCAGGATTTGGCCTGCAAAAATAGTGCTCTGCATTTTTCTGCACCGTAGGCCGGGCGGGTGCGGGGAAGCGGAACCCCGGTCCCCGGACTGCCCGTCGCGCGCGGACGGGAGCGCAGGCGGATGAACAGGACGCAGAAGGGGACTGTCGTGCAGGAACGAGCGGAACGCACGCGCAGCGCGCTGGTGCGGGCGGCTGCGACGGAGATCGACCGCCGGGGGTTCCATGGCGCCTCCCTCACCGGCATCAGCCGCTCGATCGGCATGTCCATGGGAGCCCTCACCTTCCACTTCCCCGTCAAGGACCAGCTCATCGCCGCGGTACACAGCGAGGCCGCGACCGTGATGCGGCAGGCCGTGACCGCCGCCTTCGCCGAGCCGGGCCCGGCGCTGACACGGACCCGCGCGGTGCTCCTCACCGTCGTGCGGCTGCTGGAGGAGGAGCCGGTGGTCCGCGCGGCGGCCCGGCTCTCGACCGAGCGGCCCCAGACCGGTGACGACTGGACCACCGCCTGGCTGCCGACGGTCAGGGCGTCCCTCCGGGAAGCCCGCGAGCAGGGCGCCCTCGGTCCCCACGTCGACCCGGAGACCGCCACGGCGCTGGTGGCGGGCATCCTCGCCGGATTCGAGTCCTGGCTGCGCCGCCCCACCGGAATGCCCCCGGCCAGCCGCCATGTCGCGAGCATCTGGGACTGCGTGGAACCGGCGCTGGCCGCCCACCGGGTCACGGCCGCAGCACTCTGACCAGCGGCCCCGCAGCCGGAGCGCCGTGACCAGTGGCTGCGCAGCCGGAGCGCTGTGACCAGTGGCTGCGCAGCCGGAGCACTATGACCAGCGGCTCGCAGCCGGAGCGCCGTGACCAGCCGGTTCACAGCTGGGGCGCGCCGCGACCAACGGGCCCACAGCCGTCTGCGGACCGTCCGCATCTCCAGCAGAACACCGTCCCGGGGCGGACCGGGCACGGGACGCCCCGTGCTCTTCGTGCTTTTCGTACGTTTCGTGCTCTTCGTGCTCTTCGTCCAGTGCCCGGGCGGGCGGGCCCCGCAGCCCGCCCGCCCCCGTACTACCCCGTCCGACTGCCCGTCCGACCGCCTGCCCGACTACTCGTCCGACGCCGGGTCGTGCGTCCCCTCGAAGTCGTCACCGAGGAGTACCTGGGCCCACCGGGAGCCACCGTCGGCGGAGTTGGTGACACAGAACCAGAGCGTGGCGTGCCCCTCGGAGTCCACGAGAGCCTGGAGTTCGCCGGGCCGTCCAGTGCGGGACAGGGGGTTCTGCTTGCCCGGGAGGTAGGCGAGAGCCTCGGGCGTGACGTCGACGACGGGAACGTCCGGCACCGGGACGGCCCTGGGGATCAGCCATACCTGGCCGGCGCGCCGGGACTGGAAGAGGCCGCCGCACTCCTTGTCGGAGACGGCGTGGACGCCGGGACCCGAGCCGCTTTCGCCGTAGACGGCGATGCCGTCGCCACTGACACCGCGGACCCCCGGGCTGCCGGTGCCCTCGACGCCGAAGCTCTTCTCGCTCGCCCCCTGCACACCGCCGTCGCCCCCCTTGCCCCGCACGCCGATCTCGTCGGACCGGCCGCTGACCCCCGACCTGCGCTCCGCCTCCCAGTCCTTGTCGCGTGCCGTGGTCCGGGAGTAGCCGAGCACGCCCTGTGCGCCGTGCCCGAAGACACCGGCCGAAGCACCGCCCGCGCCGAACACCCCGCTCTGCACGTCCTGCTCGACGTCCTTGTCGCGCTGCTCGGCGTGCACGTAGCCCACGACGCCGTTGAGGCCCCGGCCGTAGACGCCGTTGCCCGCGGGCATGGTGCCGATGGCGCCGCCGGTGGGGAACTCGACGGTTCCCTTGGCGGAGATCCCGTCCACCCCGGCGGCCACGGTCCGCAGCACCTTGTCACCGTCGATGCCGACATGGAGGACGAAGTCGTCCGCGTAACCGTTGGGCGCGGCCTCACCGTTCTTGCCCAGCAGAATGGTGCGTTCCTCGCTGGAATTGGTACGCCCCACCACCATGTCCTCGTTGGGACCGGTCGCTCCTGACATCGCGCTCTCCGTCGTCCTGCGGCGGCCCACCGCCGCGCACCGATCGTCACCACCGCCGCGCCGGCAGCCCGCCCACCGACCCTGGTGCCTCATGACCAGGGTGGGGCGGCGGACGGCGCCCTGCCTGTGGGGAGCGGCCGAACGGGGGCCCGGCCGCCTGGTCTGCCGGAGGCCCGGGTAGGCGGCCCCGCCCTGTTCCCGGCCCTCACCGGCGACCACGAGACACCGGCCCAGCTGACGGCTGGAACCCGGAGCCGGAGGGAACGGGAACCGGGACGTCCGCCGACGACCGGCAGTCGCCGCACCGGCCCGGCTCCCGGCCTCGGAACGCGCGGTCGCAGCCGTCGCAGTTGTGGAGCGGGTACCTCGCGGGCGGTGGGGCGTACGGGACGCGGAACGGAGGTGGGGGAGGAAGCCGGGCTGCGAGGCGGTGCGCCAGGAGAGCGGCCGGGCGCCGTAGGCCCTCGGGCGGCAGGCCGGCGGTCAGGGCGTGGGCGACAGCTTCCGGGGAGACCTCGCGCTCCAGCCAGGCGGCGACGCCCGGGGCCAGATGAACGGTCTCACAGGCGGAGAGGAGCAGACGGGCGTCCTCGCGGTGCAGGGCGGCGAGGAGACCGACGGCCGGCTGGAGGACGGAGGGGGAGGAGCGGGTGGGCTGGGGCACGGGCGGGAGAGGGCGGTGCTGCTTCACGAGGCCCTGTTGCCTGTCGGCGGCCGCGGACTGCGGCGGGGAGGCGGCCGCGTGAGGTGGGGAGACGTCCGAGCTGCGGGGGACAGGCGGACGGGGGGAGGCGGAGACGTGGGCCGGGGAGGCGGCTGTGTGGCCGTCGGAGCCGGTCTTCCGGGGCAGCCCGGCACCCCGTGACGGCTTCGGGATGCGTCCATGCCGAGCAGCGGCCGGGTCGGCGGGGGCTGCGGTGCGGGCGGGCACGTCCCGAGCCGGCGGGGCGGGGGTTCTCCGGTGGGCTGCGTCCGGCTGGTTGCAGGAGACCGTGCGCGTGACGATCAACCCGGCCGGAGTGCGCTCCCGGACGCGCCGCAGGTAGCCGTGCGCCTCCAACTCCCGCAGCCCGGCAGCGATGCGGACGCGCCCTTCGGCGAACCGTTCGGCGAGGCTCCTGATGTCGACGCGGGCACCGGTCGGCAGCGACTGGATGTGTACGGCAAGCCCGATGGCGAGCAGCGAGAGCTCCCGGTGCTGGGCCAGGTGGTTGCCGACCACCGTGAAGCGCGCGGTGTGGCGGGTGTTGTCGTGGGTGACACCGGCCGGGTGGGCGGTGGCACGGTGGTCCGCGGGACGGCGACGAGGGCGCGGATTCCCCCGTGCGGGGGGTGTGTTGCCGCCAACGGCTGACTGGGCGTGCGGGGGCACGCTAGGGTTTTGGTTACCCATCGGGAAGCCTTCTTCTTCCTCGGTGGTCAGGCCCTCGATCGGGATTGCTACTCCCGGCCGAGGGCCGATGCATGTCTGTGGTTGTCGGCCTGAGCGTAAGGGTGTTGGGGGGCGCGAAATCCAGCCCAGCCGGGCAGGTTCACCCGCCCGAGTGAGTCTGATCTCCGGGCGGGTGGGGTGGGGCTGGGTGGGGTGCTTTACCCCTCATGTGCCTTGGAGAAGAAGCCGGCGACACCGGGTCCCGCGGGCACGGGCTCCGGTGCCCTGACGTCCTGTTCGGCCGATCCCAGGCGGTCTCGTCGGACGCCTGCCTCAACCGTGCCGTCCCCGGGCCACCCCGTAACGGCCGACTGACGGCCGACAGCCTGCTCGGGGGCGGGAAGCCGGCGCTCTGCCATCGGCGACGACCGACTCGTCACCCGTCACCGAAGCGTCACCGACCACACCGACCACGCAGACCACACGGACCTCATCAACCTCATCGACCACCTTCGGGCGGCTGGTGAGCTACCGCCAGGTCTCGCCGTGCGCTGGCCGCGGCATGCTGCGCAGCCGCTCCTCCAACGCCGCCAGCAGACCGCTCAGGTCGGGTGCGACGGCGAGGTCGCCGAGGGTGGACTCGGGGAGAAAGCCGGAGTCGGCGATCGAGCGCAGGGCACCGAGCAGCGGCGTCCAGAAGCCTCCGGCGTCGAGGAAGCCGACGGGCTTGGTGTGGAAGCCGAGTTGGCGCCATGACCAGACCTCGAATATCTCCTCCAGGGTGCCGAGCCCGCCTGGCAGGGCGACGAACGCGTCGGCGTGCTCAGCCATCAGCGCCTTGCGCTCGTGCATCGAGTCGCACATGAGCAGCTCCGTCACCCCCTCGTGCGCCCACTCCCGCTCGACCATGCTGCGCGGCATGACGCCGATGACCTCGCCGCCTGCCTCCAGCACGCTGTCCGCCACCACTCCCATCAACCCCCGGCGGCCACCGCCGTAGACCAGACCGATGTCGCGCCGGGCCAGCTCCACGCCCACCCCGGCGGCCAGCTCGGCGTGCGCCGGGTCGTGTCCGTCGGACGAGGCGAGGAAGACGGCGAGGCGGCGCATGAGGACCTCCGATACGGCGGCGACGGGTTCTCCGGGTGTACCACAGGCATGCCAGTGCTGGTCAGGGCTTAGGGGGCCTTGCCATATGCCCGCCCGGGCCGCGTGGTCCGGCACCGCACCTCGCGGCGTTGCCGAAAAGCCCTAGCAGCTCCGCCACGAGGACTCTCCGGCACTTTGCGATGCACGGCACCAGACCACGCGACCTCATCGGACGCTCATATGGCAAGGACCCCTTACTCGCGAGGGGCGGCTCTCCTGGAGCGCGGGTGGCCCGCGAAGAACGGCTGCGGGCGTGGAAGGCGCCGGCGGCGACGGCCAGTACCGCAGGCAGCAGCAGGAACGACCCGCAGAAGAGGAGCACGGCACCCACTGCCGCGCTGCCGATCAGGGCACCGGCCCGCAGGAGGCTGCGGCGGGGCAGCAGGGCGACCGCGGCCAGCAGACCGGCCAGGGTGACGGCGACGAGGCAGGCGGAGGTGGCCCGGAACAGGGAGTCCAGGCCGAGCAGCCCGAGGGCGCAGGACAGCATGACGGCAACGGAGGACACGGTGAGAAGCGTGAGGCTGCGCCGGGGTGCGGCTCCAGCTCCACCAGGATCCGTCGTCGGCAGGCGGGGCATGGCCCCTACGAGCCAGGTCACCCACTCCCGGTCCCCGACCGCCGCGCGGACCCGTGCAGGACTGCCGGGCACACGCCCCCTGCCGAAGGCGCCCTGCTCCGCCGCCCTCTGCCGAAGGCGCACTGTTCCGCCGCCCCCCAGTCGAAGGTGCACTGCTCCGCGCGCAACGAGGGAGTTCGTCTGGGCGCGAAGGTTGCACATCGCCTGACACAGACGGAACTCCGCTGGTTCGAGGCGGGGCTGACGGAGGCCGAGTTCACGAGCCTGGAGTGCCGGTACGGCTTCGAGTCCGCGGCCGATCACCGGGCATTCCCTGCCGGCCGGGCTCCCGATCACCGTCCCACCATGGTCCGGCTGCGTTGCCCACCCGCCCTGCTGCGTATCGCGAATCACCTGGACGACGTCGAGGACTGGCCGGGCACCCGGTACAGCTGGCTCAGTTGGAGTCCGCGCTCTTGGCGGGACGGCCGTCGGTGTAGGCCGTGACCCGGTAGAGGTAGCCGCCAGGGGTGAGGTAGAGCGCGTGATGGGTCGCCCCGCGAGGATCCCCGGGCGGCACGTCCACCCAGCCGATGAGGACGGATCGGGGGATGGCCACCCTGACCTCGGCGAGTTCGGCTATAAGCTGGGGGTCGAGTGCCACGGGCCGCAGTTCGAGAGGCCCCCCGCTGTTCCACAGCTCGCCGGACTCCGTCTGCGAACACGTCGCCGTTGCACTGCTCATGACTTCTCCTGCCGATCGGTCGAATCCGTACTGTGATCTCTCATGCGCTCAGTACGCGCTAAGCGTCAGAAGGGTCGGAATGGCTCATTCCCGGCGCTGACATGGCGCGTCTGGACGTTTCCTGCTCGTAGCCTCCTGGCATGGCGTGTGCCGACGGGGTTCACCCTGCCTGAGGCAACCTGAAGCTGACCTGAAGCGCTTTGAAGCCGCTTTCAGGTTCGGCCCGTTGGGTACGGGGGCGGCTTGCGGTGGAGGGGGCGGGGGGCGTCCTCCGGGGCCTCCAACGGGGGCCGGGCCGCCGCATGAGTCGAGTTCACTGAGGCAGCGGGAGTTCTGCTCAGGCACAAGTCGGCGACGCTGACGCTGGACACCTACGGGCGTCTCTTCCCCGACCGCCTCGACGAGGTCGCGGAGCTTGTGGTTGCTACGGCAGTTCGCGGCGGACCAGGGCCTGAGCGAACGGCTCCCCAGTAGCCCCGGCGTAGGCCATCCGCTCCCGCACTTCCCTGAGGGTTCGAGGGCGGTAGCCCGGACCGCCGCAGCAACTCTTGTGGAAACGCACTCCGGCGCGCAGTAGCACGGAGAGCGTGCGCCAGCCAGAGGTGTCCCGCCTTTTGGGAGCCGCGAAGGCGGAGCCGACGTGGACGAGTGGTGCCGCGCAGCGTGGACAGACCCGGTCGTAGTCGTAGCGGCCGGGGTGCGGCTGCTTGTACGAAGCCCGGCAGGGCAAGCAGACGTACGAGGTCTTTCGAGGCGGCATGCGGCGAGAGTAGTCCGGCCGAGGGGGCAGGAGCGACGGATTCTCGGCGTGTTCCGGAGGCTCCTCAGCCCAGGTGGCGGGGCTATAGGTCCTGTCCAGCGGCTCACGGTCGGAGCCGTCATCGGACGGCTGAAGTCGTGACGGTGCCGCGGAAGGCATGGGCTCTCCTGCCGTAGCCAGAGGTTCGACAAGCGTGCCTACGTCTTCCACGGCACCCGCTTCGATCAGGATCCCGCTTCGATCACGAACAGCCGGACAAGCGCGAGTGCACCGCTTCACTCCTTGCGTTTGTCGAACTCGACCGCTACGGCGTGGAGGGCGCCGCGCCCTTCGAGGGTCACCCTCGCGCCGTCGGTCATGGTGATGGTGACCGGCTGCCAGGTCTTGCCACCCTCAACCCTGATGGATGCGATGTTCTCGTACGGAACCTGCCCCAGGTGCTTGCCGACCCGGTTGAGCGCTCAGCGTCAGTTGTGTGCCCGATCCCCCACTCGATCGCATAATGCGACAAGAGAGGCCACGGCGGGGCGTTGTCCGCGTCGCCGCCGGGTCCGTCCGTGACAGCTCTCCGACAGACATCCTTGAGGAGTGACGGCGGGCTCGATGCGGTCTCCAGACCATGCCCGGCGAGCGCGGAGCCGGCTCGACGGTGTTGCCGATCGGCGCGGAAGGGGATGTCAAAGGCCCCGGACCAAGATCGGTCCGGGGCCTTTGCGCTGGTGCCCCCGGCAGGATTCGAACCTGCGACACCCGCTTTAGGAGTTCGATTCGAGCCTGCTCCGAGCGCTGTCGTCGGCTGGGGTGACGGTCGAAGAGGTGTGCTGGTGTGCTCCCCTGTCCGGCGTCGTTGATGTCAGCTGTGGATGTCAGAGGCCCTCTGATCCGTAGCCCTAGCTAGATTGGTTCAGTGCTGGTCACCTTCGATGCGGGCCAGCGCCGCAGCAAGCCTTGGGCAGCCGTCGTGTGTCGACGTTGCCATCAATCACTGCCGTCACGTGCCGTCTTTGGGGTCGGTCTGGTAGGGCTCCGTCTGGACTGAGTCCTACCAGACGAGCCGAGAACGCCCCGAGAGAAGGCCCTCGCCGATAACATATCGGTTGTCAAGTCGCGGGCAGGGGCCCTGCCAAAGACTCAGGGGGCGGCATGTCTAGGTCAAGGTTTCACAAGATTCGTAAGCTTGGCGCTGGTGGGCAAGGAGAGGTCCTCCTCGTCCGCGAGGAATCCACGTCGACCATTGTGGCCCTTAAACGTCCTTTGGCTGATGCAAACCTCGACGCAGGAAGTCGAGAGATGGCAAGGTTTCAACGAGAAGCGCGCATTCAGTCGAAGCTTACACATCCAGGCATTATGCCTATACTCGGAATCTATCGCAACGCCACAGGCCCGTCATTCACAATGCCGCGAGCGGAGACCTCCCTAGAAGAGGTACTGAAATCGGGGCCCATTTCCGAGATGGAAGCCACTAATATAATCTTGGTCGTGGCAGATGCCATTGACTACGCCCACCGCGAAGGGGTCCTGCATCGCGACCTCAAACCCGCCAATATCCTACTTCTGGACAAAGGGTGGGTGGTCTCGGATTTCGGCCTGTGCCTCGATATGAATTCCAACAGTCTGACTATCACGCAGTCAAATACGGTAGTTGGCTCTGTTGCGTATATGGCGCCTGAGCAGTACGACGATGCTCACGAGATTACGGCTAGCGCGGATATATTCTCCATCGGTCGAATCTTTTACCACATGCTCACCGGTAAGTCTCCGTTCCCCTATATGAGGCTAGAGCAGGTACCTAGGAAATTCCGATACCTGATCAGTAAGTCAGTAAGTGAATCTCCGTCTTCGCGCTATCAGAAAATGGCAGAGTTCCGCAATGAACTAGAGCTCCTGACGTCTGAGGCGCCGAGCGGCACAGACCTCATGGAGGCGGCCCGCGCGCTGAATACGGAGTGCATTGAAGGCGACGAAAGGGCAGCGGCGCAGCTCGCTCGACTGTTGATCGAAAACGCCGAGGACGAGATCTTCTACAAGGACTTCGTACCTTTTCTGCCTGCAGATTCTCTGGCTGCCATGGAAGTCTATTCGACCCGAGAATTCAAGCGAATAGTCCTCAGGTTTGATGAACTCTCGGAAGGGGATCACCCTTTTACTTATACGGATAAAATTGCCAACTTCTTTCGAAATGTAGTGATCGTTAGTACGGATTTCGAGCTGCGGAGGGCGGCGCTTCGGCGAATACTCATTGTGGGTGCGAGTCATAATCGATTCTATATCGGCGGAGTGTTTGCTGACTTGGTGGAAGCCCTGGGGGACATGGATGACGTAATGCTAATCGCTTCACTTCTGAGGGAGAATCCTCATGAGGCGCGCTTCATGGCGAGCTACCTTCGGCAGCGCTCCGTCTCTTCGCGCATCGTAAATGCCTTGCCTGACTAGATGTGCTCCTACTTGGTTTCCTGAGGGCCTGCGAATTCCCCCAATTCACCCCAGCTCCCATCCCGTCCGCCGTCGACCCACACACTGTGGAGCGGGCGTGGTTCAGGGCGTCCAGGTGGAGCGCGCCACTGTACGAACGACCTGGACGCCCTGGGCCGCGTCTGCTCGGCTCTGCCTGGGTCGACGGCGGACGGGATGGGAGCTCCCACGCACGCCACTTACGGGCTCGCAGTCGGCGACGGTGCCCCCTGCATCCCGGTGCCGGCCGGTCCCCCGCCGGAGGCACTGTTCTGACCTTGGCCGTTGCCCTGTGCGGTACTCGCCTCGTGGTTTTCGGCTCATCCGCCTGAGCGCGGCGCGGGCGTCGGCCGGGCTGGAGCGGGGCGGAGACAGGAGCGCAGGCCCGGGCGGGGGCCGGGCCGCGCGCGGGGAGCGGAGCGAGCCGCCTTGAACCAGTAGAGAAAGTTGTAACTCAGTCCGTGGGGAAGGGCCTGAAGGCGTAGGCGCAGGCTGGTAGTTCAGCCCCTTGGCGGTGAGCGAGCGGCAGGAAGACCACTGGTCGGGCGGTCCAGGTGATACGTGTCCGACCATGGCCGATCACGACCGTGCAGGGCTCCCCGCGCAGAAGCGCATGCCTCGTCGCGTCTCGGCCTTCCTCAAGCCAGTACCAGGCATCCCATGCGGCCTCCCCGCGCAGTACTGGCGTGATGGTGCTCAAGGCGGCCGCGATCCAGCGCACAGCCTGCCCAGCCGCGTAGGCGTCGTGTGAACTGAGCAGGACCGACCTACCGGGGCTATTGAGGTCCTGCGTCCAGCACTCGCACCAGTAGCCGCGGCGGAGTTCGCTCACGCGGCACCCCTCGGCGGGTAGACCGTGAGCAAGTAGCGCGCGGTGTCGTCGTGCAGGGTGAGTTGGTACGCCGTGCCGCCCGAGAGGTAGGCGAGGGCACGTTCGTGCTCGGCCTCGTCCCTGAGCCAGTAGCGCCCTGGCTGCGCGTACGCCATGTCGAGCTGATCAGCGACGTGCCCCGCTCGCTCCCGAAGCCAACGGATCGCCAGGCGCGGACTCGGCGCCTCGTAGGTCCCCAACCCAGTCGGGCCGCCCTCGTGCAGCGGGTACGCGACCGCCGAGCAGCGATACGCCCCGCGCCCTGCCTCGGCGGTCGTGGCTGTGGCTGCGGTTAAGCCTTCAACGCCGAGGTTCGTCAGCATGGCCAGCCTTCCGGGCAGACGGTGGTGAAGAGTTCGGCTGTCACCGTGTGGCCGGCCTGGCTGTCGTAGATGACGACGCGGTCGGCGATCGCGGTGACCATAGCGAGCCCGCGTCCGTGGACGGCGTGCCGACCGGGGAGTGAGACCTTCGGCTTCGTCTTGACGCCCCCGCTGTCCGTGACCGACAGGGCGACCAGCTCCGGTGAGACCGACAACGACAGGTGGAAGGTGCCGGTCTTGCGGCCGCTGGTGGTGTGGAGGATCGCGTTCGCGCTGAGTTCGCTGACGATCAGTTCGGCGTCTTCGAGCTGGGGGAATCCGTGCAGGATGTCGCGGGTCCAGCGGCGGGCCCGGCGGACCTCTTCCGGGAAACCTGGGCAAGACAGTCCCCAGACCTTCGCCGTACTCATATACTCGTGCATACAAGTTCCTTCGTGCTGGTAGGCCGACATGTACTGCGGGTCAGAGCTAGACGAGTTTCACGCCGTCGTGCGCGCGGATGGCCGGCGGGGACGTCGCGTCCAGGGCGTCCAGGACGCGGATCGCGTATGCCTCGTCGGCGAGTTCGATGACCTCTTCGCGGGTGGCCCAGCGCAGTGCGCGGGTCTCCTCGCCCGTGGTGGGGGTGCCGTCGGCGGCTTCGCAGCGGAAGACCATGGAGACGATCAGCCCGGTCATGTTCTTGTAGACGCCGGTGAGGGTCGCCGGGGACTTGATCTTGACGCCGGTCTCTTCGAGGACCTCGCGTTGGAGGGCTTCGGGGATGGTCTCCTCACGTTCGAGGACGCCGCCCGGCGGTTCCCAGTGGCCGTTGTCGCGCCGCTTGATCAGCAGGGCCCGGCCCTGGTCGTCGACGATGACGCCGGCGACGCTCACGGAGTGCGGGCGGTCTGTGCTCACGGTCGGTCCTCGGCCTTCTCGGCTGGCTAGGCTCTCCACCGTAGCAACAAAACTCGGCCGCTCGTCTAGATACCTAAAGGAGTACACATGCCCCCTCTCTCCTCCGGCTCACTCGGCCAGCTCGACCCTACGAGTGACCGCGCCGTCTTCCGGCAGATCGCTGACCAGCTACGTGAAGGCATCGACCGCGGACGCTTCCACGAGGGCGAGAAGCTGCCCTCGGAATCGGAACTCGTGGAGCACTTCGGCGTCTCCCGGATGACGGTCCGCAACGCCTTCTCCGTCCTCCAGGGGGAGGGCCTGGTGCACGCCGAGCACGGCAAGGGCGTATTCGTGCGACCCCGCCCCCCGGTGCGGCGGCTCGCCTCGGACCGCTTCGCGCGGCGCCACCGCGACCAGGGGAAGTCGGCGTTCATCGTGGAGGCCGACGCGGCCGGAAGTCACCCGCAGGTGGACAGCCTGGAGGTCAAGGAGGAGAAGGCGGCCCAGGACATCTCCACCCGGCTCGGCTCGGTGCGACGCGTCCTCGCCCGGCGGCGCCGGTACCTCCTGGACGGGCGGCCTGTCGAGTTCGCGACCTCCTTCCTCCCGCTGGACATCGCCCGGGGGACGCCGATCGCAGAGCCGAACCCGGGGCCCGGCGGCATCTACGCCCGCCTGGAGGAGCTGGGTCACCACCTGGACCACTTCGAGGAGGAGATTCGCGCCCGCATGCCCTCCCCGGAAGAGGTGCGCATGCTGCGGCTGGCCTCCGGGGTGCCGGTGATCCATCTGATCCGGACCGCGTTCGACACGGAGGGGCGGGCCGTCGAGGTCTGCGACACGGTGATGGCGGCGGACGCCTACGTGCTGTCGTACCAGCTCCCGGCGACGTGAGGAGGTGAACCGCGGTGGTGCGCGGGCGGCTTCGTCCCGGTACTCGTACACACCGACAGGCTCACTCGTATAGACGAGTAGCTAAGACGTGTGGCACAGTTGTCGTCGTGCCCGCAGATGCGGGTTCGAACAAGGCAGCATGTCTAGACGAGTAGATAGGAATTTCGCGTGCGCACCATCCGCGTGGACAGCTCGGCGGCAACGATCCTGCTGACCGAGGCTCCGGAACCGAAGGTCCGCGACCGGCAGACCGGCGAGATCGCCAAGGACGCCACGAGCGGAGAAGCCCTGATGACGCTCGGCGTCGTCTTCATCGAGGGAGGCGAGTCCTCGCTTGTGAAGGTCACGGTGCCGGAGAGCGGGGTGTCCGAGGGGCTGGCGCTCGGCGCGCCGGTCTCGCTGCCCGGCCTGCTGGCCCGTCCGTGGGAGAGCGTGCTGGGTGGACAGCAGCGGCACGGCATCGCCTTCCGTGCGGCCGCCATCACCCCGGCTGCGTTCCCGGCCGCTGCGGAGGGCGCGGCCTGATGTCCGACCTGACGACGCTCCTGGAGGTGGGTGGCCCCCTCGCCGCACTCGGTGGCGGGGCCGCCTACACCCGGGCCCACCATCCGGCGGCCTACTGGTCCACCCTCGGCCTGCCGATATCGACCGCCCGGCTGCTCGGCTCGTACGGCTCGGTCATGGAAGCGTGCGGCCTGGCCGTGCCGCCGTCCCGGCTGCGGGTCCTCGCGGTCAGGGCGACCACACGCCGCGAGGTGCGGCCGGTGCCTCCTCGACGGGGCATCATCCGGCCCACCTCGACCGGGTTGCGGCTCCGGCTGCGGCTCGCTCCCGGGCAGGAGCCGGCCGACGTCGCCGCCTCCGCCGAACGGTTGCGGCACGCCTGGGGTGTCCACGCCGTCTACGTGACGACCGTGAAGCCTGGTGTGGTGGAACTGCGGCTCGTCGGCTTCGACGTGCTGCGCCGGGTGCGGATGCCCCGGAAGCTGGGCGCGGGCCCGCTCAAGGTGCCGGTGGCGCTGCGGGAGGACGCGACGCCCTTCCTGCGGGACTACCGCACCGTTCCCCACCAACTCACCCTCGGCGCCACGCTGTCCGGCAAGTCCATGTACCTGCGGCACCTGATCGCCGGACTGGCCCGGCAACCCGTCGCCCTGGTCGGCATCGACTGCAAGCAGGGTGTCGAGCTGGCACCGTTCGCGGCCCGGCTCTCCGCCCTCGCCACCAACCCGGAACAGGCGGCCGAGCTGTTGCCCGCGCTGGTCAAGGAAATGGAGGACCGCTACGACCTGATCAAGACCCGACAGGGGATCGCCACCGACACTCCGGCCGAGGACATCACCTCCGATGTGTGGGGACTGCCGGAGGACGAACGGCCGACGCCGGTCGTGCTGTTCGTGGACGAGGTGGCCGAACTCTTCCTCGTCGCCACCCGAAAGGATGAGGAACGACGAGACGAGATGGTCACCCACCTCATCCGCCTCGCCCAACTCGGCCGCGCCGCAGGGATCTACCTGGAGGTGTGCGGACAGCGCTTCGGTGCCGAGCTGGGCAAGGGCGCCACCATGCTCCGGGCCCAGTTGACCGGCCGCGTCTGCCACCGTGTGAACGACGAAGCCTCGGCGAAGATGGCGCTCGGGGACATCGCACCCGAGGCGGTCATGGCCGCATGCGCCATCGCCCCCGAACGGCCGGGCCTCGCCGTCGCCGGTGACACCTCCGGCGGCTGGTCCCGCATTCGCACCCCCTACCTGTCCCTGGCCGACGCTGCCCGGACCTGCTGGGAGTCAGCCCACCTGGCGGTGGACGTGCCCGCCCTCCGGCCCTTCCGGCCCCACTCTCCGGCGGCCCCTGCCGACGCTCCGGTGAGCCTCGTCAAGCCGCGCCCGGTGACCGAGTAACGCGTCCCCTTCCCCGGTCGGCGTGACCGTCTCGCGCCAACTCCCTACCCCCGCCATGCCCAAAACCGGAAGGAGCCGCAGCATGCGTGCCCACCTGTCCCGTGTCGACGCGGTGCTCGTCCAAGCGCTCATCGCGGCGGCACTCTCCTTCGCCCACCTCCACGACGTCGCCTCGGCGGCCGGACAGGACGGGTGGAAGGCGTGGGCCTACCCCATCAGCGTTGACCTGCTGCTTGTCGCGGCCTGGCGTCGGCTTCGCTCCGGTGACGCGAAGGCTGCCGGGTGGGGCTGGTTCGTCATCGCCCTCGCCGCATCCCTCGGCGCCAACGTCGCCACGGCCGGCCTGCTCGACGTCCAGCACGTCCCGGCCTGGCTGCGGGTCCTGGTGGCCGGGTGGCCAGCGGTCGCCTTCCTCGGCGGGACGCTCCTCGCCCACACCGCTCCGGCAGTAGCCGACGAGCCACCCGAACCCGTCTATGTCCAGGAGCCCGTCCCCGACTCCATCGCCCAACCGCAACGCGCACCCGAACCGGATCCCGCGCCACAAGCCACCGAGCCGCCGCCCGAGCCTCCCGCCGTTCCCGTCCCTGCTGCCCTCGTCACCCACGCCCGCAAGGTCGCCGACGAGCACCGCACCCGCACCGGAACACACATCGACACCTCGACCCTCCGCGCCCGCCTCGGCGTACCCGCACCGCTCGCCGAAGCCATTGCCGCCCAACTCGGCTGACAGAGAAGGAGAACCACCCATGCGCCCGTCCATCCAGGCCGCCCTGGAACTCGCCGCCTCGCTGACCCGGAACAACCGGTTCGTCGAAGCCGTGGGGATCGCCGAACGCGCCATCAACCGCGCCACCGTCGAAGAGCGCCACGAGATCCGCCAGTGGCTCGCCGCCCGCACCCACGACTTCACCGGAGAGGGCGGCCAGTGATGCCCCGCCCGCACCACTTCCGCAACGTCGCCCGCGTCGGCCCCGTCCAGGTCGGCACCTCCTACGACCAGCGTGGCCGGGAGAAGCACACCGCGGCTTGCACCGCGCCCCGCTGCGGCTTCTCCGCCGACTACGACAGCCGGGCCGCCGCCGAGCTGGCCGCCCGAACCCACCGCTGCCCCGTCCGCTGAAAGGACCCTCACCCCGTGACCGTCAGCCTGCCGCTTGTCCTCGTCCTCGGCCTCTTCGCCTGGGGAGCGGTCAAGTTCCTGGGCGTCCGCGCCTGGGTCGTCGTCCTGGTCGCCCTCTTCGGCTTCTGGCTGTCCCACACCTTCCTCGCCCCCTCCATCGAATCCGGCACGCGCTCCGGCGTGGGCATCATCAACGGCTCGCATGACTAGACGAGTAGGTAAGGAGATCTAACCGTGTTCCTGCCCAAGTACCCCGAGGCCCCGACCCCGCCGCCCGCACCGGTCCACGCACCGGCCGCCGAACCGGCGCCCGTGCGCCGTTCGCTCCCAACGCTCTCCGTCGACCACAAGGCGGTCATGGCCCTCGTCGTCGGCGGGGTCGTCCTGACCGCGCTCCTGGCCGCCGTCGCCGTCACGGCCGTGTCCGTGGCCGTCGCCGCCGTGGTCCTGCGCTCCCTGCTCCGCGACCGCCGCCGCTGAGCCCAGCTGACGAAACGCCCCGGGGCGGCACGCCAACCGCCAGGCAACCGGCCGCCCCGGGGCCTCCCTCCAGACAGAGCCAGCCAGAAGGAGAAGACCATCTTCACCGGCACCACCCCGCCACCGCTCCCGGAACTCGTGAACCTGGCCGAGGGCGGCACCCTGCCCGGTATCCTCCGCCAGCTCTCCGGACTCGGCGGCTGCACCCGCCCCATCCGCCTTGACGGACACCGCACCGAACACGACCTCGACACCACCACCGGCGAGATCGGCCGCGTCCTCCAGCACCTCGACTCCGCCGACCTGCCCGCCGGCCAACTCCTCGTCCGCTGCAACAACCGCCGCTCGACCCGCTGCCCCGCCTGCTCCGAGGTCTACCGCCGAGACACCTTCCACCTGATCACCTCGGGCCTGCGCGGCGGCAAGGGCACCCCCGAACACGTCGCCACCCACCCGCGCGTCTTCGCCACCTTCACCGCCCCCAGCTTCGGCCCCGTCCACAACCGCCCCTCCAGCGGCCGACCCTGCCGCTGCGGCACCCGCCACGACCAGGAGGACACCGCCCTCGGCACCCCGCTCAACCCCCACACCTACGACTACGACGCGGCCGTCCTCTGGAACGCCCATGCGGGCGCGCTCTGGCGGCGCTTCTCGACCTACCTCCGCCGGGAAGTCGCCAAGCGCGCCGGACTGTCCCAGCGACGGCTGCGCGACCACGCACGCGTCTCCTTCGCCAAGGTCGCCGAGTACCAGAAGCGTGGCGCCGTCCACTTCCACGCCGTCATCCGCATCGACGGCCCCACCGGCGGCGACACCCCGCCCCCGGCCTGGGCCACCGCCGACCTGCTCACCGACGCCATCCGCACCGCCACGGCCAAGGCCCACGTCGACGGCCCGGACATCGACGGCCGCACCCACGCCTTCACCTTCGGCCGCCAACTCGACGTCCGCACCATCCGGTCCGCCGACTTCCACGACGGCCGGGAGCTGACCGAACGAGCCGTCGCCGCCTACATCGCCAAGTACGCCACCAAGGGCGCCGAGACCGCCACGGGAGCACTCGACCGCCCGCTGAGGTTCCTCGCCGAACTCGCCCAGCTCGACATCAGCGACCACGCCCGCCAACTCGTCCGCACCGCCTGGACCCTCGGCGCACGCAAGGACCTCGAACACCTCCGCCTCCGCGCCTGGGCCCACATGCTCGGCTTCCGAGGCCACTTCTCCACCAAGTCCCGCCGCTACTCCACCACCCTCGGCGCCCTCCGCGACGCACGGGCCGAATGGCGACGGGCGCAGGCGGCATCGGCGAACGGCCCGGACCGGGATTCGACCCTCGTCCTCTCCCACTGGGCCTTCGCCGGAACCGGCCTCTCCGACGCCGAAGCCTGGCTCGCCGCATCCCTCGAACCCGCCCCCGGAACGGAAGGAGAACCCACCCATGCGTGACGACGAACTGCTGACGGTGCCGGACGTCATGGCGCGGCTCAAGGTCGGCCGGTCCACGGTGTACGACCTCATCCGCTCCCGGCGCCTGCCCTCGGTCACCATCGGCCGGTGCCGTCGCATCCCGGCCCGGGCTGTGCGCGACTACATCACCAACGAACTGGAGGCGGCGGCCTGATGGCGCAGCGCAAGCGGAACCCCAACGGGGCGGGCACCATCACCCGGCGCAAGGACGGCCGGTACCAAGCAGCCGTCTACGTGCTCCAGCCCGACGGCACCCGTGCCCGGAAGTTCGCCTACGGCAAGACCTGGGCCGAGTGCGACGCCAAGCGCCGGGACCTGCTGGCCAAGGTGGACCAGTGCGTACCCGTGCCCACCAAGTCGGCCAAGCTCTCGGAGTGGCTGCCGTACTGGCTGGACAACGTGGTCAAGCCGCGTCGCAAGCTCAGCACGTACGACAAGTACGAATCCCACGTCCGGCTCTACCTGGTGCCCCTGCTCGGGGCCAAGCGGCTCGAATCGTTGGGCGTCGCCGACGTTCGCCGGTTCCTGGTCCGTCTGGAGAAGGAGACCACGGCGGCAACCGCGAAGGAGTCCCACCGGGTTCTAAGGTCGGCGCTGTCCTCGGCCTGCCGCGAGGAGCTGATCACGCGCAACGTCGCCAAGCTCGTCGAGCCGCCGCGCACGGACAGCCGCGAACTGAGCCCGTGGACGCTGGAGGAGACGTTGGACTTCCTCGCTGCCGCGCGTACGGACCCGCTCTACGCGGCCTTCGTGCTTGCCATCGCCATGGGGCTCCGGCGCGGGGAGATCGTCGGTCTGCGATGGGCGGACGTCGACCTCGACCACCGCGTCCTCTACGTCCGCCACCAGACCCAGCGGCGCCGTGGGGTCCTGTACGACGACGATCCGAAGAGCCGCCGCCGACGGGCCGTTCCCCTGCCCGGCCTGTGCGTCGCGCCCCTGCGCTGGCACCGCATGCGGCAGGCGGACGCGCGAGCCAAGGCGGGTGAGAAGTGGCGGGACGCGGACTATGTCTTCGCCACCCGCACCGGGAGCCCGGTGGAACCGCGCAACGTCTACCGCTCCTTCACCCGCGTGGCCCAGACCGCCGGCCTGCGCGTCGTCCGGCTGCACGATGCCCGGCACGGGACGGCGACGCTGCTCACGGCGGCCGGGGTCGCGCCCCGCGTGGTGATGGAGATCCTGGGCCACTCTCAGATCAGCATCACCATGGACGTGTACACGCACGTCGTGCAGGACACCCAGCGCGAGGCCATGAGCCACATGGACCGGCTGTTGCGAAAGAGGCGCCCCGATCGGGGGTGACCGCCTGCGTTGATGTCAGAAGTGGATGTCAAAGGCCCCGGACCAAGATCGGTCCGGGGCCTTCGCGCTGGTGCCCCCGGCAGGATTCGAACCTGCGACACCCGCTTTAGGAGAGCGGTGCTCTATCCCCTGAGCTACGGAGGCGGAACGGTCACCGGGTGGGGCGGGGCTGGGCCGCTGGGGTGGCGGTGGCCTCGGCTCCCGGGTGACGTGGTGGTGCGCCCGTAGGGGCACGCCACCGCGGACAGTGTAGCGGGTGGGAGCTGACCGTCGTGGGGCCGGTGGGAGAGGCGGGGGTCAGCCGCCCAGGCTCCAGCTCACGGTGTTGTCGGCGGTGACCAGCACTGCCAGCAGGACCAGGTCGAGGATGCCCAGGCCCAAGCCCAGGAGGGCGCGGGTGCGGCGCGTGGTGCCTCGGACCAGGGAGACGGTGGCGAGGACGATGGCACAGGGGCCCAGGACCAGGTTGAGGACCAGGGTGCCGGTCAGGCCGAGGATGAAGGACGCCACGGCCATGCCGTCGACCTGGGCGAGTCGGGCGGCGGTGTTGCGCACGGGAAGGAGGGGGGAGGGCGTCGTGGTCATCAGGAGACCTCCTTGGGGGTGCGCGCCGACCTGTGGCGCTCGCGGGCGAAGAAGATGCCCAGCCAGAGGGCGATGGCTGTTGCCGCGGCGAGGGTCACCGGGAGGGGGAGGTGTGCCGCGGCGCCGACCACGACCCCGAAGAGGAGGAGGGCTGCGACGAGGAAGAGCATGATCGCCTTTCCTGGGGCTGAGGGGTGACCGCGTGGGCGGTCCGGGCGGCCGGGGTGGGTGCGCCCTTGCCGCCACCCCGGCATACAGTTGTTCACTGACTCGTCAGTCTAGTACCCCTGACGTCCCGACCTGACACGGAGAACGGTTGTTTACTGATGATGTGAGTCACATCGAGGGCGCCCGGCAGGCGCAGAAGCGACGCACCCGACAGGCCCTGCTCGACGCGGCGTTGGGGTTGCTGGAGGAGCAGAGCCTGAGCGGGCTGGGGCTGCGCGAGCTGACGCGGGCGGTCGGCATTTCGCCTGCGGCCTTCTACCGGCACTTCGCCGACATGGGCGAGTTGGGCGTGGCGCTCGTCGAGGAGTCGCTGGGCAACCTGCACGACCTCGTCACCTCGGTGCTGCTGCGGTCGGGTGAGGCGGAGGACCGCATAGACCGCACGGTCGAGGTCGTGCTGCGGCACGTGCGCGAACACCCCTCGCACGTGCGCTTCGTGGCGCGGGAGCGGCACGGTGGCGTGCGGCCGGTGCGGCTGGCCATCGCTGCTCAGTTGGGGCGCTTCGCCGAGGAGGTGGCGGCGGTCCTCACCGAGCAGCCGCAGTCGCGGGGGTGGAGCCCGTCCGATGTGCGGATGCTCGCGGAACTGTACGTGGACAGGCTGGTGATGACGGCGACGGCCATGCTCGAGGCCCAGGACGACGAACCCGACATGGTCGGGAGCATCGTGGACAGCGCCCGGCGGCAGATGCGGCTGGTCAGCATCGGGCGCCGCCACTGGCTCAGTGATACGGAGACAAGGGCGGGGACGGAGGTGGAGGCGGAGGTAGAGGCGGAGACGGCGCCCGTCACCGGCTCCGGCGCCGATACCGGTCCCGATCTCGGTGTCGATCCTGCCCCCGGCCCCAGCCCCGATCCCGGCCCCGGCCCCGATCCCGGCCCCGACCGCGGTCCCGGCGCCGGTGGCTGACGGTGGCGTCCCCGGGTGTCAGGGCCGGGACCCGGGGGTGGGGTCAGGGGCGTGCGTTGCGGGCTCTGTGCTGTGGTGCGGGGAGGTCGCCGGTGGTGGTGAGGGGAGTGGTGGCTGACGGGCCGGTGGCCGCCGGGTCGTGGTGGGAGTCGTCGTGGGGGGTGGCCGGGTCGGTGTGGGGCGTGGGGTAGGCGGCGGGTTCGGTGGGGGCGGACGGGGTCGTCACGCGGACGCGGTAGGTGCCGTCGGCGGCCTTGCCGAGGGCCTGGACGCGGAGGTCCGAGCTGCGGTCGGTGTAGGTCTCTCCTGCGGCGAAGGGGGCGTCGGTCAGCTCGGAGTTGACGTTGGGGTCGGTGGAGTGGCAGCCCCCGCTGTGCGGTTTCGCGTCCATCACCCGGGTCGGGCCCTGACCGGACGGCACGTCGGTGGAGACCTGGTAGACGAGGACGCCGGGGCGGCAGACCGCCCGGTCCAGGGGTCCGCGTTCGCGGGCCTCGATCGCGATCGCGCGGCGGGAGTCCAACGGCACGGTGAGGAGCTTGGTCCCGCCCGGTGTGCTGATGGGCGTCAACCGGTACTCGGCCGACTCTCCGGGGCGGTGCAGGCAGGTGACCTGGTTCGGGGAGAGCCAGCCCAGCTTCCACTTGTGCCAGCCCAGCAGGTCGTTGGCCGGCCCCCAGTCCTCGTTCATGAGGTCCCAGTGGCCCACCGCGTCCGGCGCGCCGCTGTCGTCGGCGTAGTAGAGGTCGGGGAGTCCGAAGCTGTGGGCGTTCTCGTGGTTGAGCACGCGGTAGGCGCTGTCGCCGTTCTGCCGGCTCCATATGAAGGAGGTGTTCCGCAGCGGTACGCCGTCATCGGTCATCAGCCCGGTGTCGCTGCCGCTGAAGGTCACCGAGAGCACGCTCCGGGTCGCAGGCGGCCCGGCGTTGGGTGTCGCCAGGACGTTGACCAGGTCGAAGCGGCGGAAGTCCACCTCGTCGTCGACGGCCGCGAGGATCTCTCGGGAGAGCGCCGCGTAGCCCTTGCCGGAGTGGACGTCGAAGGAGGAGCCCCGCTGGATGCCGTACGCGGAGAACGGCCGTGACATGCGCAGCCAGCGCAGCACCGGGGTCGACCGGTAGTCGAGCCGGCCGTAGGAGCTGCGGCGGAAGTAGTCGGCGGTGGCGGGGAAGAACTCGGCGTTGCGGGCCTGCGGGGAGGTCCGGGCCGGGGCGTCGGGGAAGTCGACGAAGAGCGTCAGTGCCCGGACGGTGCCGGAGGTCCTGGAGTAGCCGGCCGGCGTGGTCGCGGCCTCGGTGACGCCCGAGGAGGGGCCGCTCAGCGCACAGGGCCCGGCGGGCAGGTCCTTGGCGGACGGCTGCTGCGGGGCGCGGTCCGGCCGGAGCGGGTCGCTCGACGGGCGGAGGGCGGGCTGCGGGGTGCCGCCGGCCGCCAGTGCGCCCAGCAGGGAGGGGCCCGGCGGGTGGTGCGGCAGGAGGCGGCGCAGCAGTAGGGGTGAGGGCGGCAGGACGCCGGTGGGGGAGAGGGGGGAGCCGGTGCCGGTGGTGCGGAGGGGCGGGTCGGCCGGGTGGGGAGTGCCGGGCGGCACGGCGGAGGAGTCCGTGACCGGTGGGTTGAGGCCCGGCGGCTTCAGGCCCGGCGGCTCCGGGGCCGGCGGGTCGGTGGCGGGGGCCGTGATCGGGCGTATGGTGCCCGCCGTCGTCGTGGCGTCCGCGGAGAGGTCGGTCCGCGGCTGCGCTCGCTGCTCCACCCGGTGTTCCGCCGCTGCCGGGGGAGCGCCGGGTATGACGGACGGTGAGGTGCCTGCCAGCGCGGTGACCACGGCCGTCGCGGCACCCGCGGTGGCCACGATGGCCGCGGGTATGTGCTTCATGTTCGTCACTCTGGTCGGCTCCGGAGCGGTGCGCGCGTCGGACTACGGCAGACGGACCGTCACCCGGTGGGGTGAGCGGCGGCCGGTCGGGTGACCCGGAGGCCGTGATTCCGGGGCTGCGCTCGGCATGTGCTCCAGGTCACAGGTGGCGAGGGAAATAACCGGGGAGGTGCTCCCCGTTTACACGGGTGTCACTGCGGCGCGAGAGAGTCGCCGAGTGGCCCGGAGAGCCGGGCAGACCAGCGTGACCGCCCCGTCGCGCGGAACCGAAGGGAGGGCGACCGTGACCGCAGCAACCTCGCAGGACGCGCGCCCCCGCCTGCGGGCGGACGCCCGCCGGAACCGCGACCGGGTCGTGGCCGCGGCCCGCGAAATGATGGTCGAGCACGGAGCGGAGGTGTCGTTGGACGAGGTCGCCCGCCGGGCGGGCGTCGGCAACGCCACCCTCTACCGCAACTTCGCCGACCGCGCGGACCTCGTCCACCACGTGACGCTCTCGGTCCTCTCCCGCGTCGCCGACCAGGCGGAGCGGTCGCGGACCGGGGAGAGCGACCCGTTCCGCGCGCTGTCGGCCTTCGCCCACGCGGCGGCCGACGAGCGGGTGGGCGCCCTGTGCCTGCTGCTGAACGAGGCCGTCGACCGTGACCACCCCGATCTCGCCGAGGCACGCGTCCGCATGGAGGCGGCCGTCGACGGCCTGATGTCCGACGCGCGGGCGAGCGGCCAGCTCCGCCCCGACGTCGAACGGGGGGACCTCACGGTGGCCCTCACCCAGCTCACCCGACCGCTGCCAGGCTGCGGAGGCTGTCCGGCGGGCTCCTCACCGGGGACCGACGACGACCGCAGCGCCGGCCAGGAACCCACCGGTTTCGACCGCTACACCCACCGACACCTCGACATCTTCCTGGACGGTCTGCGGGCCCCCGGAAGCACCGAACTGCCCGGTCACGCGGCCACCCTGGAGGCCCTCCGCCGGTCCTGACCCGCTCCACACCGGCCCCCACCGCGACACCCACCGTCGGCCGACGGCGGGCACCCGGCGGCGGACCGGCCCGTTCCTCCCCGCCCGGGAAGGCGGGGCTCCCTTCCCGCCCGCGAGGGTGGGCACCCTCTCCGTCCGCAAGCTGCGGCCGAGGCGGTCGACGACGCCCGCACGGCCCGCACCCCACCCCGTCCTGCCCGTAACGCTCCGTTCCTCCCACGTCAGGCTCCTCACCTCCCCCGGCACGCCGCCACCGGCATGCCGCAGGGGACGGACGCCACCACTGTCCTCGTGGACGTCACCGCTGTCCTCGTGACGGGGGCGGCGTCCCTCCCGGGACCGGTGCGGTGGGCCGCGGCACGGGGAGGACGACACCTCACGGCCCGGAAGCCGGCGCAGCCGCCGTGCCCGAGCCCTACCGCGCACCGTCTCGACGCCTCACCGCGTCCTCGTCCCACGAACCCTCAGGTGGTCACCGCATGTCCGCTACAGCCCAGGCCGTCGATCCCAGACGCTGGAAAGCCCTGATCTTCATCGCCCTCGCGCAGCTCATGGTCGTCCTCGACGCGACGATCGTGAACATCGCGCTGCCCTCCGCCCAGGCCGACCTCGGCATCTCCGACGGCAACAAGCAGTGGGTCATCACCGCCTACGCCCTCGCCTTCGGCGGCCTCCTGCTGTTCGGCGGGAGGATCGCGGACCTCTGGGGCCGCAAGCGCACCTTCACCGTCGGGCTCATCGGCTTCGCCCTGGCCTCCGCCCTCGGCGGCGCGGCCGGCAGCACCAGCATGCTGCTCGGGGCGCGGGCCCTCCAGGGGGTCTTCGGCGCCCTGCTCGCCCCCTCCGCCCTCTCCCTGCTGGCGGTCACCTTCACCGAGGCACGGGAGCGCGCCAAGGCGTTCGGCATCTTCGGAGCCATCGCCGGTGGTGGCGGCGCGGTCGGCCTCATACTCGGCGGGGTGCTCACCGAGTACATGGACTGGCGCTGGACCTTCTTCGTCAACATCCCGTTCGCGGTGGTCGCCGCCGCCGGTGCCGTCCTGGTGATCACCGAGCCGGCCGGGTCCCGCAACCGCTCACGGCTGGACGTCCCCGGCGTCCTGCTCGCCACGACCGGTCTGGTCTCCCTCGTCTACGGCTTCACCCGCGCCGAGTCCGACGGCTGGACCGCGGGCGTGACCCTGGGGCTGTTCGCCGCCGCCGTGGTGCTGCTGGCCGCGTTCCTCGTCGTCGAGTCGCGCACCCGGCGACCGCTGCTGCCGCTGCGCGTGGTGACCAACCGCAACCGCGGCGGGGTCTACCTCTCGCTGGCGCTGGCCGTCATCGGCATGTTCGGCCTGTTCCTGTTCCTGACCTACTACCTCCAGGTCGTCAAGGGCTACTCGCCGGTGACCACCGGACTGGCCTTCCTGCCCATGGTCGCCGGCATGATCACCGGCTCCACGCAGATCGGCGCCCGCCTGATGACCCGCGTCCGCCCGCGCTACCTGATGGCCCCCGGTTTCGCGCTCGCCTCGCTAGGTCTGCTGGTGCTCACCCAGATCGACCTGGACACCCCCTACGCGAGCGGCATCCTGCCCGGCCTGATCATGATGGGCCTGGGGATGGGCACGGCGTTCATGCCGGCGATGTCGCTGGCGACCCACGGGGTCCAGCCCAGCGACGCGGGAGTGGCCTCGGCGATGGTCAACACCTCGCAGCAGGTCGGCGGCGCGATAGGCACCGCACTGCTCAACACCATCGCCGCCGGCGCGACCACCGCCTACGCCACCGCTCACGCCGCCGGCGCCACCTCGGTGGAGGCGCTCAAGCTCCAGGCGATGGTCCACGGGTTCTCGTCCGCCATCTGGTGGGCGGTCGGCATCCTCGCCCTCGCCGCGGTCCTCGCCTTCACCTTCGTCAACACCTGCGGCCCGTCCGGCGCCGCCGGCCCGGCAGCCGGCTCGCGCGAGGCGGACGGCGCCGGCGAGGCCGAGTCCCAGATCCCGGTGATGGTGCACTGACGGGAACGGGAACCGGGACGGGGCAGCGACGGTAGCGGACCTGCGGCGATGCGCCGCAGGTCCCGTCGCCGGCCCCGTCCCGACGTCCCTGCCGTCCTCGGCGACGGGAACGGCCGGGAACGCCGGGGCCCGGACGGCCCGCCCGGGGGGCCGGCACGGGGTCCACGTGCGAAGGTGATCAGGAGAAGCGTTCCGTCACCCGGGAGGCCCCCATGGCGCTGTCCGCCGACGAGCGCGAGGCCTTCCTCGCCGAGCCCCACGTCGCCGTCCTCGCGGTGGACGCCGGTGCCGCGCGGGGGCCGGTGGCCGCTCCCGTGTGGTACGGCTACACACCGGGCGGTGACCTGGTGATCTACACCGGGCGCCAGTCCCGCAAGGCCCGGCTGATCGAGGCAGCCGGGCGCTGCACGCTGACCGTCCAGCGCGTCCAGCCGACCTACCGCTACGTCGCCGTGGAGGGCCGGGTCTCCTTCCACGAGGCCCGGCCGGAAAGCTTCGCCGCGATCGCCGAGCGGTACCTGCCGGTGGCCTCGGTCCCCACCTACGTGACCGACATGTTCGCGCAGCCCGCCCCCATGGTGGAGATGCGGCTGACGCCCGAGCGGTGGAACGCCGCCGACCTCGGGGCGGTGTAGCCGGGACGGGTGGCAGTCGGCGGAGACGGATCACAGGAGGGGCTGCGACAAACGGACCGCAGGAGAAAAAGGTGCCGGTGGCCCGGGTTCTGCCCGGGCCACCGGCACCTTGGCCCACCGGTCGGCGGTATCCGCTCGCCGTCAGCGACCGGTGGGGCGGGCCACCGGGTGGCGCAGGCGCCGGTGGCCGCCGTGACGGGCGAGGGCCTGGGCGGCGGTCGCGGTACGGCCCCGGTCCCCGAAGTTGTAGAAGACGTACAGCATCACGATGAACATCGCCGCACCCAGCAGCGCTCCGGTGAGGGTTGCCCGTAGCGCCGAGGCCGTGCCCCCCACCTCGTAGATCCACCCGAACATCGCGCCGAAGACCGCGCCGAAGGCGGCCGCCCGCGTCTCCGGTATCAGACGCCGGCGTACCAGCATCACCGCCACCATCAGCAGCGCGGAGGCGACCGTCATCACGGCGCCCATGAGGATGGTGCTGCCGAGGGTGTGGCCCGTTATCCGGTACAGGTGGGCGCCGTAACCGCCGTAGAAGACCGCGGCCACCACCGGCATGCCGCAGTTCAGCATCAGCGCACCCAGGCGCGACCGCGGTGCCGCTGCCGGGCCGCCACCCCGCTCCGGCACGCCCGTCCCGACGCCGCCGGCTGCCGCTGCCGTCTGCGCCGGTCGCTCCGCCGCGGCGCGGCCCCCGCCTCGCTCCGGCACGCCTGTTCCGGTCCGGCCGGTGTCCGCTCCGCTCCGGTCCGGTCCCTCCGCCGCGCCGCGGTGTCCCTCCCGGGTGTGCATCCGGGTACGGGTGTCCTCGCCGGTCGCGGCCCTGCGGCCCCGCTGCTCCGCCGCCCTGCCGCGTCGCCGGTTGAGCTTGAACATGAGGTTCTCCTCTCCGCCGCTGCCCTGCCGGGACCCGCTCGGGTGCCCCTCGGGTGCTTCTCGGGACCTGCTCTGTCCGGGGCCGCACGACAAGGCAGCGCGACCGTGTCCGGGGCCGGAATCCGGCGCTCGGAGAGTCGAGTGCCCGCGCCCGGCGCGGCCTACTCCGCGGCGGGGGGCGCCGCCGGGCGCTGCGCCGGGCCGGCGTCGCCCGGCTGGGACGAGGCGGCCTCGGACACGGTCGCGGACAGCCGGGCCCGGAACGGGCATCGTCCCGCCCAGGAGGGGCAGCCGGTACGGAGAGAATCCGTGGCCCGGTGGGGCAGTGAGCCGGGTCCGGTACACAGCAGCCGGTGACGTGGTGGAACCGAGGGGCGGCGCCGCGTCACGGCGTCCCGGCCGGTGGGCGCGCGAGTGCCCTGGGAACGGCGGCGGAAGGGCCCGGCAGGGGTTCGGAGGCGAGCCCGACCGGGGTCTGCTCCGGGCGCCCCGACCGGGGTCTGTTCCGGGTGTGGTGCACGCCTCAGTGGGGGCGCCGCCGGAGGCGGACCGTCGTTCCCGCGGAGCGGCCGGGACCCCGCTGACCTGGCCTGACGGTGGTGGAGAGACATAGGACCGCCGTCACGCGGCCAGCAGGGTACTGCATGATCACAAAAACGTCGGCCTGACTGGGGAATTCTGTCCGGATTCCAGCCGTTGTTTCCTTCGGACGGGGCACCCGGGAGGACAGCCGACCAGAACTGAGGTAGAGCACGCCGCCCGGCTTCGCCAGGGCCGTCCGTGGTGGCGCCGTCACCGTCCCGCGACCGACTCATCGCCAAGGGAGTACTCGCATGGCAACCCGTGCCGTCGCCCGTCGTCAGAGCGCAGACAGCGGTCCTGACGCGGCAAACAGTGTTCGCGCCGTAGGCGGGGAGATCGCCGACCGCGACCTGGTCGGCATGTACCTCGACGAGATCGCACGTACCCCGCTGCTGGACGCCGCGCGGGAGGTCGAACTCTCGCAGACCATCGAGGCGGGCGTCTACGCCGAGAAGATCCTGGCCGGCGAGGTCGAGGACACCGACGCCGCCGGCGCCAGCCACGAGGAGCTGCAGGCGCTCGCCGACGAGGCCGCCAAGGCGAAGGACGTCTTCATCCGGTCCAACCTGCGTCTGGTGGTCGCGGTGGCGAGGCGCTACCCCCGCAGCGGCCTGCCGTTGCTCGACCTGATCCAGGAGGGCAACGCCGGTCTCGTGCGCGCGGTGGAGAAGTTCGACTACACCAAGGGCTTCAAGTTCTCCACCTACGCGACGTGGTGGATCCGGCAGGCCATCACCCGGTCCATCGCCGACCAGTCCCGCACCATCCGTCTCCCCGTCCACCTGGTGGAGGAGCTCGGCCGGATCCGGCGCGTGCAGCGGGAGTTCAACCGCGAGCACGGACGTGACCCGGAGCCCGCCGAGGTGGCCGCCGAGCTGAACTCCACGGCCGAACGCGTCACCGACGTCCTGGACTGGGCACGCGACCCGGTGAGCCTGAACATGTCCGTGGACGACGAGGGCGAGACCCAGTTCGGGGACCTCCTGGAGGACACCTCCGCGGCCTCGCCGGAGCAGTCGGTCCTCACGCTGCTGCGCAGCGAGGAGCTGGAGGACCTCATCGACCGTCTCGACGGCCGCACCGCCTCCATCATCAAGGCGCGCTACGGCATCGAGGACGGCCGGGAGCGGACCCTGACCGAGGTCGGCAAGCAGCACGGCCTCACCCGTGAGCGCATCCGGCAGATCGAGAAGCACGCGCTGGTGGAACTCAAGCGCATGGCGCGCGACACCGGGTTCGACGCGGCGGCCTGACCGCCCACCCGCGGCCCGGGCGAGCAGAGGGCCGCACAGGCCGGAGGCCGGCACCCCAGCTGGGGCGCCGGCCTCCGGCCTGTGCGGTGAGGTGGCCGCCCGGTCTCCGGGCGGCCCGCCCGGTGTCAGACGGCGCTGCCCGCCGTCCACTGGTCCCAGGACATGTTCCAGCCGTTGAGGCCGTTGTCCGGCTGCACGGTCTTGTCGTGCGAGTTCTTCACGACCACCACGTCACCGACGATGGAGTTGTCGTAGAACCACTTGGCGGGGGTGTCCCCGCCGCCGCCGCGCACGTCCCGCAGGCCGACGCAGCCGTGGCTGGTGCCGGCCGTGCCGAAGACGCCCGGCGATCCCCAGTAGTTGCCGTGGATGAAGGTGCCCGAGGTGGTCAGCCGCATGGCGTGCGGCACGTCCTTGATGTCGTACTCGCCGCCGAACCCGACGGTGGAGCCGTCCATGTGCGTCGTCGCGAACTTCTCCGAGATGACCATCTGCCCGTTGTACGTGGGGTGCTGGGGGCTGCCGCCGGAGACCGGGATCGTCTTGATGGTCTTGCCGTCCCGCACCACGGACATCGTCTGGCTGCTGAGGTCGACGGTGGAGACCTGCGAGCGGCCGACGTGGAAGGTGACGGTCTTGGACTGCACGCCGGTGATGTTGTCGGCACCGGCCACGCCGTCCAGGTCCAGCTTCATGGTGACGTCGGAGCCGGCCTTCCAGTAGTCCTGCGGGCGGAAGTCCAGGCGCTGGTTGCCGAACCAGTGGCCCACCACCTGCTGTCCGCTGCTGGAGGAGACGGTGATGTGGGACTGCACGTCCTTCTTGTTCGTGATGGCCTTGTCGAACGTGAAGGAGACCGGCATGCCGACACCGACCGTCTTGCCCTGGTCGGGGGTGAACGTGCCGATGAAGCTGTTCGCGTTGGAGACGGTGGTGAAGGTCGAGTTCTCCGTCGCGGCGCGGCCCTGGGAGTCCTTGGCGTTGGCGGTGATGCGGTACTTGGTGCCGCGCTCCAGCTGGACGCCGGGCTTCCAGCTGGTGCCGTCCGCGGATATGTCGCCGGCGACCTTGGCGCCGGTGTCCACGCGGACCATCGTCACGTCGGTCAGCTTGCCCTTGCTGACCTTCACGCCGGTGCTGTTGATGCTGGCGCCGGTGGAGCCGTCCTTCGCCGAGACGACGATCTTCGCGTCCGAGGCCTTCTTGGCGGCGGCGATGTCGGCGCCGGCCTGGGACTGGTTCTTGCCGTCGTCGGAGCCCGAGGAGCCGCTGCACGCGGCGAGCGCGAGGGCGCCGACCGTGAACAGGGAGACCGCGGCAAGACCACGGCGCAGCGGGCGCCGGCTGCTGGGCTGAGTGGACGCGGTGTTGTCCGCCGATGTCACGGGCTGCTCCATATGCGTGTGTTGTTGTCCAGTGCTTCTCAACAGCACCAAAGGGAGGGTTTTGGTTCCCCGCCCACCCGCGTGTGACGAACGCCACTTCGTGGCGGGTGCGGGGTTCTTCCAGGGTCGCAGGGCGGGGGCCGGGCCGTC
This sequence comes from Streptomyces sp. NPDC059740, assembly GCF_042733155.1. Lineage (NCBI taxonomy): Bacteria > Bacillati > Actinomycetota > Actinomycetes > Kitasatosporales > Streptomycetaceae > Streptomyces > Streptomyces sp. NPDC059740. The sequence continues at coordinate 144,127 of NZ_JBHWGP010000011.1, forward strand.
GAGGCGGGGTGCCTGTTACGGGGGGTTTCTGACGTCGGTCAGGGGAGGGGGCCGTGCTCGTCCATGGATGGGTTCCGGTCCGGGGCTGCCGGCTTCCGGGACGGGCAGTCGTGGTGCGGCGGGGGGTGGTTGCTCACACTGTCCGGTGGCTGCTCGGTCAGGTGAACGATTGACCGGCGGGGCCGGCTCCCGGTGCGTGCTCAGGGCGCGCCCCCACGGGAGGTGCCTGCGCGGCGAGTCGGGCGGACGGTTCGGCAACCGTACGGCGGGGGTGGCGGCTTGGGGGCGGTGCGGCGGCGGGGCGGCGCCGCCACGGGACGGGGGTGGGTCGCAGCCTGTTCCGCGTTCTGGCAGACACCGACAGTCCATGGTGCGGCGTCCGTTTCGTCCGGGTGCGCACCGGGCATGGCCATAACAGCCCCGCAGCGGACTGCGGAACGGCCCGAGACGACGGCACACGCCGACGCCCCCCACTGCGGGGTGCCCCGCCGCCCCGGGCGGCCCCGCCGCGGCCGACGCACTGCGAGCACGCCTCTCCCACTCCACCGCAGGCACCTGGAGGACCGGTGTTCCCCTCCCTCTCCGCCCAGCAGCAAGTGGTCCTCGCCGTGCTCGTCCTGACGGCGGCGGTCTGGATCGTCGGTCTCGCCCGCATGGTCCGCAGGGGTTTCGATGAGGAGTGGGAGGCGGTCGAGGCATCCGGAGGGCAGGAGTCCAGACCGGTCCTGCTCGACACGGTGCCCGTCCAGGCCGGGCCCTCCCGCGAGTCGGTGGAACTCACCGAGGCGGAGGAGCGTGCCTTCGCCAGCCTGGTACGGGACCTCTCGGCCCGCGGACGGTGAGCCGCCACAGGCCGCCCCGAGGGAGGAGGCCGGGAGCGGTCAGTGCAGTGGGCCGGTCCGCAGCAGCAGGAGGGCCGCCGCCATCTGGAAGGTGACGGCCGCCATCGCCTTCGCGGTGACCAGGTGGTGCTGGCCGCGGATGAGCAGTACCGCGAGCCCGTACCCGAAGGCCCACGTCGTCCAGGTGACCGCCCCCAGCACGCCCGAGTCGTGCGGCAGCCACAGGCTCAGAACCAGGCGGGGCAGGTCGGTGGTCCAGAAGACGACCACGAACATGCTGACGGTGGGGGAGAACCGGCCGGCGCCGCCGAGGGTGCGGGCCATGGCCTGGGTCACCGACCCCAGGAGGAGGCTCGCCAGGACGACTCCGCCCACGGCGATGCCGGCGAGTTCCATCGCCTGCCCGCCGTCCAGCCGCCACTGGGACTGCCAGGCCGGGGTCGTGGCGATGCCGATCACTCCGGCGAGGAGGCTGAGGGCGAGCGCCGCGCCCCATACCCCGCGGTCACGTGCCTGGTCGAGCACCTCCACCGGCCGCGCCCAGAGGCCGATCACCAACTGGTGCCACCACAGGCGACGCCGCCGACGCGGCTGCGCTGGGTGACGGGCTATCACTGTGGGGGGTACTGCGGGCATATGGACGGTTCTATCACCGCTCCCCCCGTGCCGCCGAGCCGGCCCGGACCGACCGACCCCACCGGGGCCGTTCGCTCCACCCGGACCGTCCCGCCGCCCGGGCCGGGTACGGTGCCGCGACCTTCCGTCCGGGTGGGACGCGGCCTCGTCCGGGCGGGTGCCGTGCAGCGGCCTCCATCGGTGGCATCCTCGTCGCGTGGAAGACGACCAGTCAGAGCGCGGCGCCGCCAGGTTCGAGGCGGACGGGCCCGAGGAGAGCCCGGTGCCCAGGGACGGGAGGACGGCACCCCGCGAGGCCGGTGCCGACCGGGAAGCTGTCCGCGAAAAGGGCCCTGAGGGGGGTGAGCGCGGCGAGGCGGAGCGGCACGAGGAACCGCACCACGGCGCGGGCGGGAAACGGCTGAACTGGTTGCGGGCCGGCGTGCTCGGGGCCAACGACGGGATCGTTTCGACCGCCGGACTCGTCGTGGGGGTCGCCGGTGCCACCGCCTCCCGCGCCGCACTGCTGACCGCGGGGCTGGCCGGGCTGCTGGCAGGGTCGATCTCGATGGCCGCGGGCGAGTACGTCTCGGTCTCCACCCAGCGCGACTCCCAGAGGGCCGCGCTCGCCCTGGAGAAGCGTGAGCTGGACACCGACCCCGAAGCCGAACTCGCGGAGCTGACACACCTGATGGAGGGCAAGGGGCTGTCCCCCGAACTCGCCCGGGAGGCCGCCGAGCAGCTCACCGAACGCGATGCCCTGCGTGCTCACGCCGAGGTCGAGTTGGGCATCGACCCGGACGAGCTGACCAACCCCTGGCATGCGGCCGGCGCCAGCTTCCTGGCCTTCACCGCCGGGGCCCTGCTGCCCCTCCTGGCCATCGTGTTGCCGCCCACCTCGCTCCGGCTCGCAGTGACCGTGCTCTCGGTGCTCGTCGCGCTGGCGCTGTGCGGCTGGGGCAGCGCCCGCCTGGGCGAGGCCAGGGCCCGTCCCGCCATCCTCCGCAATGCCGGCGGCGGCGCGGTGGCCATGGCGGTCACCTACGCCGCCGGGTCGCTGCTCGGCTCGGCGGGGCCGTAGAGCAAGCGGACGGGAGGGTGGGGGCGGGGGTCAGGGCCGCTTCTCGTCGACCGGTCGCACCGACCGCCCCGGCCTCTGCGGTTCCCCCGGCTCCACCGCGGGCGCGGAACCGGGCAGGGGCCGGCCCGCGGACTCCGCCACGAACCAGCAGGCGACCGCCCCGATCACGCCGGCGGCCATCAGGTAGTAGCCGGGCACGTTGACGTCCCCGGTGCCCTTCACCAGGAGGGCGTTGAAGAAGGCGGTGGTGCCGCCGAAGAGGGAGACGGAGATGTTGAAGGCGATCGACAGACCGCCGTACCGGACCTCGGTCGGGAAGAGCGCGGGCAGCGTGGAGGGGACGGTGCTGTTGAAGCAGAGCAGCATCAGCGACATCAGGACCAGGCCCGAGAAGACGGACATCAGGGTGTTCTGCTGGATGAGGAGCACCGAGGGGATGCCGAGGACGACCAGCATGGCGCAGCCGAAGTAGATGACGGGCTTGCGGCCTATGCGGTCCGAGAGGCGGCCGACGAAGGTGATGAGCACCATGCCCAGCGCCAGGACGGCGATCTCCAGGAGCTGCGCCCAGGTGGCGCTCACGGCCGGGGCGAACTTGCCGATGTACTCCAGCATGTACGTGGTGAGCATGTAGTTGACCACGTTGAAGACCAGCACCAGGCCCATGCAGACCAGCATCGGACGCCAGTGGGCGGCGAAGATCCGGCGGATCTCCTTCCACGTCTGGTTGCCCTCGCGGCCCTCGGACTCGGCGACGACGGCCTGGAAGGCGGGGGTGTCCTCCAGCTTCAGGCGGAGGTAGAGCCCGATGACGCCGATCGGCCCCGAGATCAGGAAGGGGATGCGCCAGCCCCAGGCCAGCAGGTCGGCGTGGGACATCACGCCGGGCAGCTGGATGACCAGGCCGGCGACGCCACCCAGGAGGTAGCCGGTCAGGGTGCCGAACTCCAGCCAGCTGCCGAGGAAACCGCGTTTCCGGTCGGGGGCGTACTCGGCGATGAAGGTCATCGCTCCGCCGTACTCGCCGCCGGTGGAGAAGCCCTGGACGAGGCGGGCGAGGAGCATCAGGAGCGGCGCGGCCGGGCCCCAGGAGCCGTAGCCGGGGATGAAGGCGATGGCGAAGGTGCCGACGGCCATCATGACGACCGTGATGGACAGGACCTTGGTACGGCCGATGCGGTCGCCGAGGGGGCCGAAGAACATGCCGCCGATGGGGCGCACCAGGAAGGCGACGGCGAACAGTCCGAGCGTGCCGATCGTGCCGACGGTCTCACCGGCGCCGGCGAAGAACACCGCGGTGAGCACCGGCGTCAGGTTGGCGAAGACGCCGAAGTCGAACCACTCGGTGATGTTCCCGATGGCCGCCGCCCCGATGGCCCGCCTCGTCACTGCGGGGTCGGTGACCGTCGTCCTGCCGGGCGTCGGCGGCTCCGGGGCCACGGTGCGGGTCTCAGGGGGTACAGCCGGCACAAGAACTCCTCACACATCGCTCCGGGCGGGTCCCGCCCGGAGCGGTCTTTCCACACGGCCCGGCCGCGGCAGTGGACCGTCGGCCGTCGTGCTGCTTACGTGTCCGGCCGTAGGGGCCGGGTGGGGCGACCGGGCTGCGAAGCCGTTGCCGGTCGGCGCGACGCGTCAGGCGGAGACCTCGTCGCGAAGGGATCGGGTGTCGAGGTACATGACCACCCCGCTCGGAGCGGTGCGGACGCCGCGGTCGACCTCGGCGACCGCGGCACTGACGGGGAGGACGAGGACGGCGGCGACGGAGGCCGTCACGGAGACCACCGCCGCCGGCGGGAACGCCGGGGACAGCAGCCCGAGGGCGAGGGCCGGCACCCCGCAGCCCAGCAGGAAGAAGAGGTAGAGGGCGCCGGTGACGCCACCACGCGTGCCGCGGGGGGCTCGCGCGTCGACGGCGGCGACCGAGCCCGCGTGGGCGAGTCCGTGCCCGGCGCCCGCCACCACCGCCGCGCACAGGGTGAGGGGGGCAAACCGGCCGGCCGTGACCGCCGGCACGGACAGGGCAGCCAGCAGGGCCCCGAGGCCGACGAGCTGCGCGTGGTGGGCGTCCAGCCGTCCGGCCAGCGGCTGGACCAGGGCGGAACACGCCCACACGCCCCCCAGGGCGCAACCGGTGACTGCCGTGCCGTGGGCGCCGGCCCGCGCCGGCAGCGTCGGGAGGACGGCGAGGAACAGGCCGGCCGTCGCCCAGGCGAGGAAGCCGACCGCCGAGGCGGTGGCGAACAGCGCCCGCGTGCCCGCCGGCACGCGGGCGGCCCTCGGCCGGAGCCGCGGCGATCGCCTCGCCGCCGCGGGGGCCGGCTCCAGGGCGGTGACCCGACCCCAGGCGGGGACCAGCAGAACGAGGTGGAGGGCGTAGGGCAGGACGTGCGGAGCCGGGGCGTACTGGGCGAGGACGCCGCCGGCGCAGGTGCCGGCGGCCGTACCCGAGACGAACGCGAGGCCGGTGGCCACGGCACCGCGCCGGCGGCTGAACCGCCCCCTCCCGCCACTGACCAGCGTGGCGGCTGCGCCGGTGGCGGCGCCCAGGGCCAGGCCCTGCGCCGCGCCACCGGCGAGCAGCCACCCCGTGCTCGGGGCGAGCGCGGAGCAGGCCGAGCCGAGCGCCGCGGTGACGATGCCGGCGCGCAGCACCGGCCGGGCGCCGAAGGCGTCGGAGAGGGGGCCGAGCAGCAGCAGCGCGAGGGCGCCGACGAGCACGGAGACGGCGAGGACCGGTGTGAGCGGCAGTGCCTCGGTCCGGAGGGCGGGCCGGTGGCCGGGGTGGAGCGAGCTGGGCAGGAAGGCCCCGAAGGTGACGGCACCCAGCACGTAGAGCCCTGTCGTCACCCGGCGGTCGCGCGACGGGGACGGAGCCGCGAGGGCAACCCGGTGGCGGCGCCTGGAGAGACTGGTGGACAACACGTGCGGCAGCGTGGCACAGGTGACCAATGGGCACAATCGCACACTTTTGCAGTTGACCGTGCAAACTGTTCGAATGATCGATCCCAAGCTCAAGGTCCTGCAGATGGTCGACCGGTACGGGGGCGTGACGGCCGCCGCGGAGGCCATGCGCTGCCCGCCGTCGACCGTCTCCTACCAGCTGCGGCAGCTGGCGCGGCAGCTCGGAGTGAAGCTGGTCGAACCCTCGGGGCGGGGCATCCAGCTGACGGCGGCGGCGCGCACCCTGCTGCGGCACACCGCCGTCCTGCAGGCCCAGTGGGAGCGGGCGCGCAGTGAGCTGGCGACGACCGTGCAGGAGCCCTCGGGCACCTTCACCCTCTGCGGCTTCTCCACCGCCGCGACCTACCTCCTGCCGTCGGCCGCGGCGGCGCTGCGCGACCGGCACCCGCGGCTCGGTGTCCGCATGGTGGAGGCCGAACCGGCCCGCTGCTTCGAGCTCCTGCAGGCGGAGGAGGCGGACCTCGGCCTGGTCGTGGTGACCCCGGACTCGCCTCCCCTGTCCGACGACCGCTTCGACCAGCAGCCGCTGCTGGACGACCCCCTGGACCTGGTCGTACCGGCCGGCCACCCGCTGGCGGGCCGCGAGGGCGTCTCCCTGGCGGACGCGGCCCGGGAGTCGTGGATCCTGGGCACCCCGGGCACCACCTACCACCAGCTGGTGGTGACGGCGTGCATGGCGGCGGGCTTCACCCCGCACATGGCCCACCAGGCGGACGAGTGGGACACCGGGCAGGCCATGGTCGCGCACGGCTTCGGCGTGATCCTGGTGCCGCGCCTGGCCCGCATCACCACCGGGTGGCCCGTGGTCCGCGTGCCGTTGTCGGGCGAACCGGCGCCCGCCCGCAGGATCCTCGCGGCCACCCGCAACGGGGCCGCGCAGCATCCCGTGATTGCCCAGGCCATGGAGCTTCTCCGGACCTCCGCGACCGGCCTGTCCGCGACCGGGGACCGGTAGGCGTCACGGTGTGTGGCGGGGGTGGCGGGTGCGGACGTGACGCGGGGCCCGTGAGGCCCTGTCAGCCAAGAGCCTGTCAGCCGGAGGCCCGTCAGCCGGGGGCCTGACATTCGGGGGCCTGTCAGTCCGGGGCCCGTCAGCCGGGGCCTCTCAGTCCGGGGCGTCGCCGGTGGGGGGCTCGTCGGCGGGCACGCCACCGTTGCGGCGTGTCCCGTAGAGGTCGCCGTAGAGGTCCTCGTAGGACGGGAAGACCCCGCCCGGCCCGTCGACGCCCCGCGCGGCGAGCAGGGCCTTGGCCACCGCCCGGCCCACGACCTCCGCGCCCGCCGCCAGGATGCCGTTGAGGGCCTGGACGGGGACCTGGAGAGCGGCTGCCGCGTCGCCTGGTCCACCTGGTGAGGAGGGGGCCGGCGGGCGTTGGGCGGTGGCGAGCGCGAAGACCGTGTCACCGTCCGTCAACAGGTGCACCGGGCGCAGGGCGCGGGCCAGACCGTCGTGGGCGGTCCCGGCCAACTTCTGGGCCTGGGCGCGCTGGAGGTCGGCGTCGGTCGCCACCACGACGAGCGTGGTGTTCAGGGGAGGCGCACCCAGGGACGCCACGCGGGCCGCCGACTCCTCCACGGCCGCCGCGAGCCGCCGCGCCGCCCCGGCGTGCAGGTCCGGGTCGGGGGAGACCGCCTCGTCGGCGTCCGGCGAGGCGTACAGGCGTCCGCTCTCCGGGGCGAAGGCCGAGCCGGAGGCGTTGACGGCGACGAGGGCCGCCACCGTCACGCCCGAGGGGAGGACGAGGCTGGCCGTGCCGATGCCGCCCTTCACACCGCCGGCCACCGCGCCCGAACCGGCCCCGACGTTCCCCTGGGGCACGAGGTGACCCGGCTGCCGGGCCGCGGCGGCCTCGACGGCCGCCCGCCCCAGCGAGGCGTCGGGGCGGGCCTTCCAGTCGCCGCCCCGCCCCAGGTCGAACAGGGCCGCGGCCGGAACGACCGGCACCACCTGCCAGGGGTGCGGCCCCACCCGTACCCCCCGGCCCTGTTCCTCCAGCCAGCCGGCGACCCCGGAGGCGGCGTCCAGGCCGAAGGCGCTGCCACCGGTGAGCACGACGGCGTCCACGGCCGGCACCAGGTTGCGCGGGTCGAGGGCGTCGGTCTCCCGCGTCCCCGGGCCGCCCCCGCGCACGTCGACGGCGGCGGTGGCCCCGCCGTCCGGGGCCAGGACCACGGTGGTGCCGGTCAGGCGGCGCCCGTCCTGCCACTGGGCGTGGCCCACCCGCAGGCCCGCGACGTCGGTCAGCGCGTCGCGGGGGCCGGGGTGCGGGGCGGGCAGCGGGCCGGGGCCGGCGAGGCCCGCCGGTCCTGCCTCGGGCTCGGGGCCGTCGGAGGCGGAGGACGCGGAAGTGGTTGAGGATGCCGGGGCGGCGGAGGCGGAGGTCCGGTGCGGGGGCGTCGAGGCGAACACCCCGCCGGTGCCCGTGGGCCGGGGCTGCGCCCCGCGGGGTGTCGGAGCGTGCGCTTCTCCGGCAGCGCTCGGCGAGACGGCCGGGTCGGGAGAGGTGCGCGGGCCGGTCGGGTTCCGGGGGTCAGCGGGGTCCGTCGCCATGGGCAAGGAGTACCACGGGCTCGGCCCCGTCAGGAGGTCACCTGCGTACCGGGCCCGAGGCGCGGGAAGCGGGAGCGTGAGAGCGGGCGAGGCCGAGGCAGCGGTGGCAGGTGTGGGTCGCCGGGGTGGTCAGTGGCCGCGGGGACGCATGACGACGACGGGGTGCAGACGGGGATCGAGTGTCCGCAGCAGCTCGCGCATCGCGGGCTTCTTCAGGCTGACGCAGCCCTGGGTGGGGCCGTTGTGGTCGACGTGGAGCCAGACGCCGCCGCCCTTGGCGGCGCCCTGCGGGCGTCGGGGGTCCAGGGGGGAGCTGCCCGCCACGCGGTTGTAGTTGATGGCGATCACGTAGTTGAAGGCGTCGCCCAGCGGCTCGCCCTCCACGCCGTGTCCGTGCGCGACGAAGGCGTCGTTGCGGTCGTAGGGCAGCTTGGTGCCCGCCGGCGCGGCCAGCTTGCCGCCTGCGTCGGTGAGGGTGAAGACACCCTCCGGCGAGCGCAGGTCGCCGTAGTGGTGGTCCGTCGTCCAGCCGTGCGCCGCGTTGTGCGCCGGCCAGGCCGTGCCCGCCTGCCAGCGGCTGCTCCCCTTGGCCCGGGAGTAGAGGACCACCGTGGAGGTGGTGGAGTTGACGCCGTCCCCGGTGACCACGAGCACCTGACGGGAGACGGCGGGGATCTTCGCGCGGTCGGCGGTGGTCAGGCCCGGGATCTCCCCGGTGGCCTTGTCGTCCTCGCTCCGGGAGGAGGAGAGGTGCGGGCGGGCGGGGGCCGCGGCGTGCGCCTGGGAGGTGGGGGAGGCGGCGGTGGTGGGACGGTCCTTCGACGAGGACCTGGCGTGGTCCTCTCCCAGCGCCGGCCACGCCCACAGGGCCGTACCCACGACGGCTGCCACGGCGAAACCGCTCACGGCCTTGGTGCGGCGGCTCGTCTTCCTGCGCGCGCGGGGGGTGGCGTGGCGGGCGGCCATGTCGGAGAGGGCTCCTTGCTTCGGCGGGACACACAACGGATGCGCATATAGGGCAATCAGGCGGTAATTCGCACCCTACAGGGTCCGCAGTCGGGGCGAGGGAGCACCCCGGAGGTGGACAACGCCCGCACTGCGCACGGTGGGTGACGGTACGGGAGGCGGGTATGCCGCCTCCCACGGCCCCACCTCGGCACGAGTCGGCAGCCCGACCGGGCGCGCCCGACCCGTTTTCCCCCCTCCGGCGGCGGCCATACGTGGCGTGGACGGCGCGGGTGGCCCACCCTGCATCACCCGGCCTGCCGGACGCGGGCGAGAGGCCGCGTCGGACCCGGGCGACGGTGAAGAGTGTGCCAGTGCCGGGCGGGGGACGGTGCGGCGGTCTCGCCGGGTGGCCGCCTCGAACCGCGCGCACGGGGCACCTCCCACCGGCACGGGCTCGGGACCGCGGACGGCTCGGGCGGGACGAGGCCGGTCCGCGCGGGACCTGTTGCCGGCCCCCTGCCCGTGATCGAATGCCAACGACCAGCTCGCAGAGCCGGTCGGCGTCGCCCCGCCGAGTGCCGCCCCGGGACGACCCGCCACCGGGCGGGGCCCGGCACCCGGCCCGGCCGGCGGCGACGGCCGGGAGGAGAAGGAGGTTGCCGACCGCATGAACGCAGGCCCGCACAGGGAGGTCCTTGCCTCCCTCGACGCCCGTATGCCCGACCTCGAGAAGCTCTACGAGGACCTGCACCGCCACCCGGAACTCGCCTTCCAGGAGCACCGCACCGCCGCCGAGGCCGCGCGCCGCCTCCAGGCGTGCGGGTACCGGACCCACACGGGCATCGGCGGCACGGGGGTGGCCGGCGTACTGCGCAACGGGGACGGGCCCGTGGTGCTGCTGCGGGCCGACATGGACGCGCTGCCCGTGCCCGAGCGGACCGGGCTGCCGTACGCCTCGCAGACTTCCGGCGTCATGCACGCCTGCGGGCACGACGTGCACGTCAGCTGCCTGGTGGGCGCCGCCGAACTGCTCGCCGCCGGCCGCGAGCACTGGTCGGGGACGGTGGTCGCGCTGTTCCAGCCCGGCGAGGAGAAGGGGGCGGGCGCGCAGGCCATGGTCGACGACGGCCTCTACGACCGGGTGCCCAGGCCCGACGTGGTCCTCGCCCAGCACGTGGCCCCCTTCGGCGCGGGCCTCATCGCCTACTGCGACGGACCCTGCATGGCGGCCAGCGACAACCTGCGGATCACCTTCCACGGCAAGGGCGGACACGGCTCCCGGCCGGAGACGGCGGTCGACGCCGTCCTCATGGCCGCGGCGTTCGTCCAGCGCGTGCAGGGCGTGGTGGCGCGGGAGGTGGCGGCCAAGGACCAGGTGGTGGTGACCATCGGCTCCTTCCACGCCGGCGACGCACCCAACGTCATCCCGGACCACGCCACCGTCCAGCTCAGCATCCGCTCCTTCGACGAGAGGCTGCGGCAACGGGTGCTGGCGGCGGTCGACCGCGTGGCGCGGGCGGAGGCTGCGGCGTCCGGGGCCGACCAGGAGCCGGAGACGGAGGTACTGGACACCTTCCCCGTGACCGTCAACGACAGCCGCACCCTGACCGGGGTCAACCGGACCCTCCGCGAGGCCCTCGGGGAGCACCGGCTCTTCGCCTACGAGCCGGCGACCGGCAGCGAGGACGTCGGGGCGCTCGCCGCCGCAGCGCAGGCGCCGCTGTACTACTGGTGGCTCGGCGGGTGGGAGCCGGCGGCCTTCCGGAAGGCGTTCGAGGCGGGCACCCTGGCCCAGGACATCCCCTCCAACCACTCCTCCCGGTTCGCCCCCGTGGTCCAGCCGACCCTCACCACCGGGGTGCAGGCGCTCACCCTCGCCGCGCTGGACCGGCTGTCCGCGGGGCACGAGGCGTGACGCGCACCCTGCCGGGGTAGGCACGGGAGGGCGCCGCTGGAAGCCCCGTCCCCGTGCCAGGTGGGCGGCGCGCCCGGGCCATCGCCGGCAGGCGCCGGGCCCGGGGCCGTCCATCGTTCGTTCAGGGAACATTGACCTCGGGTGCGCAGGGTGGACGCCATGTCGCCCTCCCCCCGCTCCCTCCCCGCCCGGCCGGACCTGAAAGTGGTCATACCCGCCGGCTCCTCCTCCGTGACGTCCTCGCGCCGACGGCCGCGTCCGCCGGTGGCGTCCCCGGAAGCCGATCACCGGACGGTGCCCGACCCGGCCGACGACACCTTCTTCCACGCGTACCTTGTGGAGCAGGCCGGGCTGGCTGCGGCGGCTCTGCGGCGGCTGGGGGTGCGTCCGGGCGACGAGGTGGCCGTCCACCTGCCGCTCGTCCCGGAGGCCGTGGTCACCGCGCTGGCCTGCGTGCGTCTGGACGCCCGGCGGGTGAACTGGCCGGTGGAGATGTCGGCGCGGGACCTGGCGGACGCCGTGGCGGACACGGACGCTGCCGTGGTGATCACCGCGGACGCCGCCTACTGGGGGCACGCCGTGCAGCCGCTCAAGGCCGGTCTGGACCGTGCCCTGTCCGCCCGGGCCACCGCTGTCCGCTCCGTGCTCGTCGTCAGCCGTGCTCCGCGTCCCGTGCCCTGGACCCCGGGACGGGACATGTGGTGGCACGAGGCGCTCGCCGCCCGGTGACACCGCGGCCCGGCCCGTCCGGCGGGAGAGCCGCCCGCCGCGGCCCCGCCGTACGCTGGTGGGGTGCGTACGACACCCACGGACGGTTCGCCGTCCGACGAAGAGCAGGCCGTCGAGCAGCCGGCGGACGGCCGGGCAAAGAGGCCGGGCGCCTCGCTGGTCTTCGACGACCCGCTGGACCGCCCCTCCCGCGACGACACCGACCAGGGCTGGGGGGAACGCCCGGCGTCGGCCACGGGAGCCTCCGACCTCGCGCGGTTCCTGGACGAGAAGCCCCCGCACCACATCTGAGTCGCCGCGCCGCCCCCGCGGCGGGCCCGGCGGTGCGCCGGAGGTCAGTGACCTCGCGGCTGCCCGCCCACGGCGGCCTGCCGCTTCGACAGCGGGCCGGTGCTCTCCTCCTCGCGGAAGCCACGGGGGTCGGCCGCGGTGCGTCCCTCCTCGCGCTGGGCGAGGAGCAGGTCGCGGATCTCGGCCAGCAGCTCCACCTCGGTGGGTGCGAGCGGCGGCGGCACCAGGCCCTTCTTCGCCTCCTGGCGCTCCTTCCACTTGTTCATGGGAAGGATCATGAGGAAGTAGACGACCGCGGCGGTGATCAGGAAGGTCAGCGCGGCGGTGACGACCGAGCCCCACATGACGTGGACACCCTTGATCACCTCGCCGGCGGAGTTCTCGCGGCAGTCGCCGAGGCAGAACGAGTAGTCGTCCAGGTTCGTGGTGCCGATCGCGCCGATCAACGGGTTGATGAGGCCCTTGACGACGGCGTTGACGATGTTGGTGAACGCCGCACCGACAACGACCGCGACCGCGAGTTCGATCACGTTGCCGCGCATCAGGAATTCCTTGAATCCCGCCAGCACGCCCTTCTTCTCGGTCACCCGGAAGCCTCTTTCGTTGCTCTTCTGCTCGCTGCGGACACGACGCCTTCCCGGCATCGCGCCCTACGGTAACGGCGGTGGGCACGGTGAACCCGGACCACACCGCGCGTCCCCTCGGGCACGGACGGCGCGGTACCGGGCGCCTCAGCGCCGCCCGCACGCCGCAATGGCGGGGCGAGGGAGCGGGGACCGCGTCGTCCCACGGGGGGCACGTCCACGTCAGTGTCCTCGGCGACGCGGGCCGACGCCAAGCGCGTGTCACCGGGCCGGGCGACGGAAGGGCGACAGCGGCCGAGCCGGTGGGCGGAGCGAGGGCGCGTCCCGGTGGCCGTGGGACCTGCACCCCTGGGACGTCGGGGGCAGGGTCGCGTCCCCCGCCCGGCGGACCGGCCGCGAGGGGGCCGCGATCCTCGGACGTGGGGAACCTCACACCCGGCCGGAGAGGCCGCCGTGCACTCCGCGCCGGGGACGTGACGACGGAGAAGGGGAGGGGACGGGGAGGAGCGGAGGAGTACACGGCGGCACCGCCTTGAGGTGGGGAAGAGGTTCCGGCAGGCGGTCCGTCACCGGTCGCCCGCCGCGTGTCTCCCCAGACGATCCCGCAAGTCGTCCACCCGTGTGCGGCCCTGTGGACGGCAGCGCTGATGGGGACAACCTGTTCCCTCACACGAGCCACAGACAACAGAGGCGCCCCGGACAGCACACGGGTCACAGGCGGCAGGGGCCACGGGCAGCACTGGGCGGTGCAGGCAGCACAGGCGCCCCGGCGGCCTGGGACGTCCGGAGCGCCCGTCTCCCCGCGGACCCGCCGCTCCCGTTCAGGGCAGCGTGATGCCCAGGTCCAGCCCCTCGTGCGGCCGGGTGCACAGGCAGTCCCGGGCCGCGGCCCCGGGCAGAGCCGCCACCGCGTCGAACAGGACCTCCCGCAGCCGTCCGATGTTCTCCCCGAAGACGCGCAGCACCTCCTCGTGCGCCACGCCCTCACCCGTCTCCAGCCCGGCGTCGTGGTCGGTGACGAGGGTCAGCGAGGTGTAGCAGAGGGACAGTTCACGGGCGAGCACGGCCTCGGGGTGGCCCGTCATGCCCACCACGTCCCAGCCCTGTGCCGCATGCCAGCGGGACTCGGCGCGGGTGGAGAACCGGGGGCCCTCGACGACGACGAGGGTGCCGCCGTCCACCGCCTCCCAGCCCCGGCCGCGGGCCGCTCCGACGGCCGCCGCGCGCCCCACCGGGCAGTAGGGGTCGGCGAAAGTGGTGTGCACGACGTTCGGCAACGAGCCGTCGGCCAGGGGGATGCCGTCGAAGTAGGTCTGCACGCGCCCCTTGGTGCGGTCCACCAGCTGGTCAGGCACGAGGAGGGTGCCGGGCCCGTGCTCGGCGCGCAGCCCGCCCACCGCGCAGGGGCCCAGGACCTGCCGCACCCCCACGGAGCGCAGCGCCCACAGGTTGGCGCGGTAGTTGATCCGGTCGGGCGGCAGGTGGTGCCCGCGTCCGTGCCGCGGGACGAAGGCGACCCGCCGGCCCGCCACCTCCCCGAGGAAGAGGGAATCGCTGGGTTGTCCGTAGGGCGTCTCCACCGTGACCTCGGTCACGTCGTCGAGGAAGGAGTAGAACCCCGACCCGCCGATTACGCCGATCTCCGCGTCAGCCATGCGGCTCACCCTAACCAGCGAGGCCACCCGCCGGGCAGGCCCAGGACTTACCGGAAGGTGACGGACGCCCGGGCGGTGCCGCAGGCCGGCCGGTCACGGGCGCCGGACAGGGGCGCAGGCCCGCCGGCCACGGCCCGTGGCCCGGCCCGCCGCCCCGCCGCTGCGGGCCGCCGCAGGGCGCACACGCAACGGGACCCGCCCGGGCCAGGTGGTGGCGCCGGACGGGTCCCGGTGAGACGGAGGGCCGCTGTCAGGCGGCGGAGCTGCTCGTGGAGCTGGAGGAGCCCGTGGTGCTGGAGGTGGACTTGCTCTCCGAGCCGGAGGACTTCGAGGTGGAGCCCGCATCGCTCGACGAGGAGGTCGAGGAGCTGCTCGCAGCGGACGACCCGGCCGTGCTGGAGGAGCTGCCGGAGGTCGAGGAGCCGGCGGAGCTGCTGCTCGACGAGGAGCGGCTGTCGTTGCGGTAGAAGCCCGAGCCCTTGAAGACGATGCCGACCGCCGAGAAGACCTTCTTCAGGCGCCCCTGGCAGCTCGGGCACTCGGTCAACGAGTCGTCGGTGAACTTCTGGACGGCCTCAAGGCCTTCACCGCACTCGGTGCACTGGTACTGGTACGTCGGCACTGTCTTCCTCCTGGCACTCTCACTCGATGAGTGCTAACGACGCTCCATAGTGCAGTATTCCGGCGCGCGCGTCCACTGCGACGGGCCCACGGGTGACCGACTCCACGCCCGGACGGCCGCGGTCCGCCCCGCCTCCCGGCCTCCGGCGGCCGGTGGGCCCGCGGCGCCGCAGAGCCACCTGCGCGCCCCTCGTCCGGCCGCCCTCGCCGTGTCAGCCGGCACCCCGCCGGGGCCGCCTGCCCGCGCCCGCCACCTGGCCGCCGGCCCTCCCCGGCTGGTCGTCGGCGCCGAGCCAGCCCGCGAGCTTGCCGCCCTGCGAGACCGCCTGGAGCCGTCCTTCCGCCGCGTCGCGGACCTGGTCGGTGGCGACCACCAGGAGTTCGTCGCCGCGCCGCAGGATGTCGGTCGGGCCGGGCACGAAGCTGCGGTCGTCGCGCACCACCAGGGTGACCGCCGACCCCGGCGGCAACCGCAGTTCGCCCACCTCCACGCCGTGCATCCGCGACTTCTCGCCGATCGTGGTGGACAGCAGGTGGCCGCGGAGCCGCTCCAGCGGGGCCGACTCGATGCCGAGGTCGGCGGACTTCTCGGTCGTCACCCGCAGCCGCTTGGCCAGCCACGGCAGAGTGGGCCCCTGGATCAGCGTGTAGACCACGACCAGGACGAAGACGATGTTGAAGACGTGGTCGCTGCCGGGCAGGCCGGCCACCATCGGGATGGTCGCCAGGACGATCGGCACGGCCCCGCGCAGCCCCGCCCAGGACAGCAGGGTCTGCTCCCGCCACGGCGTCCGGAACGGCAGGAGCGCCACCAGCACCGAGGCGGGCCGGGCGACCAGCGTCAGCACCAGGCCGATGACCAGCGCCGGCACTGTGTCGTCCACCAGCTTGTGCGGCGTGACGAGCAGGCCGAGCAGGACGAACATGCCGATCTGGCCGAGCCAGCCGATGCCCTCGGCGAAACCCCGGGTCGCCGGGGCGTGCGGCAGCCGGGCGTTGCCGAGGATCATCGCCGCTAGGTAGACCGCGAGGAAGCCCGAGCCGTGGGCGAGCGCCGAGGTCGCGTACGCGCAGACGGTCAGCGCCATGACCGCGATCGGGTAGAGGCCCGAGGCGGGCAGCGCCACGTGCCGCATCCCCCAGGCCCCGAGCCACCCGATGGCCAGGCCGACGGCCGCGCCGATCGCCAACTCCAGCAGGATCTCGCCGAGCAGCACGTACCAGTGCCCGATGGCGCCCGCCTGCGAGAAGGTGACGACCAGGATGACGACGGGGGCGTCGTTGAAGCCGGACTCGGCCTCCAGCACGCCGGTCAGACTCTTGGGCAGCGGGACGTTGCGCAGGACGGAGAAGACGGCGGCGGCGTCCGTCGAGGAGACCACCGCGCCGATCAGCAGGGCGTTCTTCCACTCCAGGCCGGCCAGCCAGTGGGCGCCGGCGGCGGTGACGCCGACGCTCACCGCGACACCCACCGTGGAGAGCGTCGCGGCCCGGGGCAGACTCGGCCGGATGTCCTTCCACTTCGTACCGAGCCCGCCCTCGGCGAGGATGACGACGAGGGCCGCGTACCCCAGGGTCTGGGTCAGTGCGGCGTTGTCGAACCGGACGCCGAGGGCGTCCTGGCCTATGACGACGCCGATGCCGAGGTAGATGAGCAGGGTGGGGAGCCCGCTGCGGGAGGAGAGCCGAACCGCCGCGACCGCGACCAGAAGGACGAGTGAGCAGAACAGCAGGACTTCGTTGAGGCGGTCGACAGTCAGGGGCGGGGCTCCTTCCCGGTGGTTCTCCGGCCGACGCCGAGGCGGTGCCCGGTCGACGGTCGCGTCGAAGTATGGGTCAGTTCGCGCCGGTTCGGGACGGCTCGCCCGGACGGTGCCGCACGCTCCCCCCATCCGCCGTACGGCGGGGCGCCGTTCACGGCTCCCTCGGCGCCCGGTGCGGGGGGACGCTCACCGCCGTCCGGACTCCCCGGCCGTCGGCGAGAGGTGCGCAGGACTCCCGCGGGAGCGTCCCCGGGCCGCACATTCTTACCGTAGCTAGTTACTGACTCTAACAATTTACCATCCCTTGACCGCGGCGGAGGCGAGGACCGGCACCGCGTAGGGGTCGCTCGGCGGCTACGCCTATGGTTGCTCCAGCACTCCCACCCTGCCCTCGAAGGACAGAGATGCCCGCCAACAAGACCGGCACCACCCGCAAGAAGAAGGGGCGCCGCGCCCGCCTCGTCGTGATCACGGTCGTGCTGCTCCTGGTGGCGGGCGTCGGCTACGGGTCGTACTGGGGTGTCAGTACCGTCAGGGGCTCGTTCCCGCAGACCACGGGCTCGTTGAAGCTCCCGGGGCTGAGCAGCCCCGTCGAGGTGCAGCGGGACGGCAACGGCATCCCGCAGGTCTACGCCGACACCGACGAGGACCTCTTCCGGGCGCAGGGCTACGTCCAGGCGCAGGACCGCTTCTGGGAGATGGACGTCCGCCGCCACATGACGGCCGGACGCCTCTCGGAGATGTTCGGCAAGAGCCAGGTCGACACCGACGCGTTCCTGCGCACCCTGGGCTGGCACCGCGTCGCGCAGCAGGAGTACGACACCAAGCTCTCGGCCGCGACCAAGAGCTACCTGCGCTCCTACTCCGCCGGCGTCAACGCCTACCTGAAGGAGCACCAGGGCTCGGCCATCTCGCTGGAGTACGCCGAACTGGGCCTGTCCAACGACTACAAGCCGCAGAAGTGGACGCCGGTGGACTCGGTGGCCTGGCTCAAGGCCATGGCCTGGGACCTGCGCGGCAACATGCAGGACGAGATCGACCGGGCCCTGATGTCCAGCCGCTTCACCGCCAAGCAGATCGACCAGCTCTACCCCGACTACCCCTACAGCCGCCACAAGCCGATCGTCCAGAACGGCGCGGTCGACCCCGTCACCAAGGACTTCGACCCCAAGGCCGAGGCCGGACAGGGCACGCAGGGCGGCACCGGAACCGTCACCGAGGCGGCGCAGGGCCTGACGACCCAGCTCGCCTCCCTCTCCGGCACCCTCGACAAGGTGCCGGCGCTGCTCGGCCCGAGCGGCAACGGCATCGGCTCCAACTCCTGGGTGGTGTCCGGGAAGTACACCACCACCGGCAAGCCGCTGCTGGCCAACGACCCGCACCTGGCCCCGCAGCAGCCCTCGCTCTGGTACCAGATGGGCCTGCACTGCCGCACCCTGTCGGACAAGTGCCGCACCGACGCCTCCGGTTACACCTTCTCCGGCATGCCCGGCGTGATCATCGGCCACAACCAGGACATCTCCTGGGGCATGACCAACCTCGGTGCCGACGTCTCCGACCTCTACCTGGAGAAGATCACCGAGGACGGCTACCTGGAGGACGGCAAGCAGAAGGCGTTCACCACCCGCAAGGAGACCATCAAGGTCGCCGGCGGGCCCAGCCGCCACATCACCGTCCGCTCCACCGACAACGGGCCCATAGTCTCCGACCGCGACAGCGAGCTCGCCGACGTCGGCAGGAGCGCACCGGTCGGCAACTCCGCCCCGGACCGCGGTGACGGCTACGCCATCTCCCTGAAGTGGACGGCGCTGAGGCCGGGCAAGTCGATGGACGCCGTCTTCGCGCTGGACCGGGCCAAGGACTTCGACCAGTTCCGCGCCGCGGCCCGCGACTTCGAGGTCCCCTCCCAGAACCTCATCTACGCCGACACCAAGGGCAACATCGGCTACCAGGCCCCCGGCCGCATCCCGGTCAGGGCCGAGGGGGACGACGGCCGCTACCCGGTCCCGGGCTGGGACTCGCGGTACAAGTGGAAGAGGTGGATCCCGCAGAACGCGCTGCCGTGGGAGGAGAACCCCGAGCGCGGCTACATCGTCACCGCCAACCAGGCCGTGGTCGACCAGAGCAAGTACCCCTACCTGCTCACCGAGGACTGGGGCTACGGCACCCGCAGCCAGCGCATCACCGACCTCATCCAGTCCAAGATCTCCGGTGGCGGCAAGATCTCCATGGACGACATGCAGACCATGCAGCTGGACAGCAGCAGCGAGATCGCCAAGCTGCTGACGCCGTACCTGCTGAAGATCGACGTCAAGGACCCCTACGTCCGCGAGGCGCAGCGACTGCTGGAGGGCTGGGACTACACCCAGGACGCCGACTCGGCCGCCGCCGCCTACTTCAACGCCGTCTGGCGCAACGTCCTCAAGCTGGCCTTCGGCAACAAGATGCCCAAGGAACTGCGGGTGGAGGGCCAGTGCCTGTACGTGCGGCCCGCCAACGACACCGGCCCCGCGGACGAGAACAAGCTGGTACGCGAGTGCGGTGAGCGCGCCCCGGACTCGGCCCAGCCCGACGGCGGCGACCGCTGGTTCGAGGTGGTCCGCAACCTGCTGAAGGACCCGCACAGCTCCTGGTGGCACACCGAGAGCGCGGGCAGGACCGTCGACGAGAACCGCGACCAGCTCCTGGCCCACGCGCTGCACGACGCCCGCTACGAGCTGACCGCCAAGCTCGGCAAGAACATCGACACCTGGAACTGGGGCCGTCTGCACCAGCTGACGCTGAAGAACCAGACGCTCGGCACCGACGGCCCGGGCCTGCTCCAGGGGCTGTACAACCGGGGCCCGTACAACCTGGGCGGCGGCGAGGCCGCGGTGGACGCCACCGGCTGGAACGCGGCGGGCGGCTACCAGGTGGTGTGGGTGCCCTCGATGCGGATGGTCGTCAACCTGGCCGACTTCGACAAGTCCCGGTGGATCAACCTCACCGGCGCCTCGGGCCACGCCTTCGACGCGCACTACGACGACCAGACGGAGAAGTGGGCCAAGGGCGAGCTGCTGCCCTGGGCGTTCGGCGAGAGCGCGGTCAAGAAGGCCACCAAGAACACGCTCACGCTCTCTCCCTGACCCGTCCCGCGCGCGCACCGCGCCCGCGACGAAGGCCGGCCCCGGCCGCGGAGGTTCCCCCTCCGCGGCCGGGGCCGGCCGCGTGTCCCCCCGCCGCGCTGTCCGTTCGCCTCAGAGCGCCGGGAAACGGGTGGTCCCGCTCGGCGTCACCACGGCGTGCACCGCCCGGTCGTGCGGCTCGGCGGGGACCTGGGCCAGCACCTCGCCGTCGTACAGCAGTACCACCAGCGCCGCCCGGCTCCCCGCCCGCGTGAGGCGCTCCAGCACCCGGTCGTAGGAACCGCCGCCGCGGCCCAGCCGCAGCCCGCGCCGGTCCACGGCGAGCCCCGGCAGCAGCACCGCGTCCGCCGCCAGGACCGCCTCCGGGCCCAGCCGCGGGCCGTCCGGTTCGAGGAGGCCGCGGCCGGCCGGCACCAGGTGGTCCCGGCCCTCGTAGGCGGCCCAGTCCAGGTCGTCGTCGGGGAGCAGCACGGGCAGCAGCACCCGCACGCCGCGCTCCCGCAGGCCCTCCAGCACCTCGCGGGTGGAGGGCTCCCGGCCGACCGACACGTACGCGGCGACGGTGTGCGCCCCCGTCAACTCCGGCAGCTGAAGGGCATGACGGGCCAGGGCGTGGCCGTTCACCGGAACGTCGCCTTCCGGCAACGCGGCCCTCGTCCGGAGGAGGTCCCGGCGCAACCTGCTCTTGTCAGTTTTCTCCGAAGCCATCGCGGTCCGCCTCACATCTCTCACAGCCACCGTTAAGCGGAGTCACACAATTCGCTCAAAGTGTGCGGTTATCGTTCTCCGCATGACTCAATCACGTCCTCGGATCACCAAGGCTGTCGTCCCGGCCGCCGGCCTCGGCACCCGCTTTCTCCCCGCCACGAAGGCCACGCCGAAGGAGATGCTGCCGGTCGTCGACAAGCCCGCCATCCAGTACGTGGTGGAGGAGGCCGTCGCCGCGGGGCTGTCCGACGTGCTGATGGTCACCGGCCGCAACAAGCGCCCGCTCGAAGACCACTTCGACCGCAACTACGAGCTGGAGGAGGCCCTCCAGCGCAAGGGCGACAAGGACCGCCTGGCCCGGGTGCAGGAGTCCAGCGACCTCGCCACGATGCACTACGTCCGGCAGGGCGCCCCGCGCGGCCTCGGCCACGCCGTGCTCTGCGCGGCCCCGCACGTCGGCGACCAGCCCTTCGCCGTCCTGCTCGGCGACGACCTCATCGACCCCCGCGACCCCTTGCTGCAACGCATGGTGGAGGTTCAGGAGACCTACGGCGGCTCGGTGGTGGCGCTGATGGAGGTCGACCCGGCCGCCATCCACCTCTACGGCTGCGCCGCTGCGACCCCGACCGGTGACGACGACGTGGTGGTGGTCTCCGACCTGGTGGAGAAGCCGTCGGCCGAGGCCGCGCCCAGCAACCTCGCCATCATCGGGCGGTACGTGCTCGACCCCGCCGTCTTCGAGGTGCTGCGCAAGACCGAACCGGGACGCGGCGACGAGATCCAGCTCACCGACGCACTCCAGGTCCTCGCCGCCGACCCCGCCCTCGGCGGCCCGGTGCACGGCGTGGTGTTCAAGGGGCGCCGCTACGACACCGGCGACCGGGCCGACTACCTGCGCGCCATCGTCCGGCTGGCGTGCGAGCGCGAGGACCTCGGCCCGGACTTCCGCAGCTGGCTGCGGAGTTACGTCGCCGAGGAGATCTGAGGGCTTCTCGTCCGGACCACGCCGGTCCCGCGGCGGGCGGGTGCGTCCCTGTGCGGTGCCGACGCCGGTCGCCTACGCTCCGCGTGGGCCCTCCCCGGCCGCCGGCCGGGGGGCGCCCAGGCTCCGCTCCGCGAAGCCACGCCCCGGCCCCGCTTCTCGATCCGCCCAGGTCCGAAAGAAAGGCCCCAGCAGTGACGTCCACCACCGACCGGACCCCACCCGCCACCGACCACGTCTGGTCGGTGGCCGAGCACCTTGAGGACGTCCTCGGTCGCATCCGGCCACTGGAACCCATCGAACTGCCGCTGCTGGACGCGCAGGGATGCGTGCTCGTCGACGCCGTCCCGGTCCCCGCAGCGCTCCCGCCGTTCGACAACAGCTCGATGGACGGCTACGCGGTGCGGGTGGCGGACGTGGCCGCCGCCGGCCAGGAGTACCCGGCGGTGCTCACCGTCGTCGGCGACGTCGCCGCGGGCAGCGCCGACCTGCCCGTCGTCGGCCCCGGGCAGGCGGCGCGCATCATGACGGGCGCGCCGCTGCCGCCGGGCGCCGAAGCGGTGGTCCCGGTGGAGTGGACCGACGGCGGCACGGGGCAGGGGCCCGCAGACGCCATGCGTGCGCACAGCGCCCACCCGGAGGGCTCCGGCGGCGAGGTGCGCGTACTGCGCCCGGTCACCGAACGCCTCCACGTGCGGGCCCGCGGCAGCGACGTCCGCGCCGGCGAACTGGCCCTGGAGGCCGGTACCCGCCTCGGGCCGCCGCAGATCGCGCTGCTCGCCGCCCTGGGCCTGGGCACCGTCCGGGTCCGGCCCCGGCCCCGCGTCGTCGTGATGTCCACCGGCAGCGAGCTGGTCCAGCCGGGCGAAGGGCTCGGCCCCGGCCAGATCCACGACTCCAACAGCTACCAGCTCACGGCGGCGGCCCGGGACGCCGGCGCCATCGCCTACCGGGTCGGCGCGGTGGCCGACGACGCGCACACCCTGCGCGCCGCGCTGGAGGACCAACTCGTACGGGCCGACGTCCTGGTCACCAGCGGCGGCGTCAGCGTCGGCGCCTACGACGTCGTCAAGGAGGCGCTCAGCGACCTCGGCGAGGACGACGAGGGCCTGTCCTGGGTCGACTTCCGGCGGCTGGCCATGCAGCCGGGCAAGCCGCAGGGCTTCGGCCTGGTGGGCCCCGACCGCACCCCGCTGCTCGCCCTCCCCGGCAACCCGGTGAGCGCCTACGTCTCCTTCGAGCTCTTCGTACGCCCCGTCATCCGCACACTCATGGGCCGCGAGGACGTCCACCGCCCGCGGGTCGCGGCCCGCTGCACCGAGGCGGTGCCCTCCTCGCCCGCCGGCAAGCGCCAGTTCCTGCGGGCCAGCTACGACGCCGAGGCGGGTACCGTCGCCCCGCTGGGGGGCTCGGGATCGCACCTGGTCGCGGCGCTCGCCCGCGCCGACGCGCTGATGGTCGTGGCCGAGGACGCCACGCAGGTCGCGGTGGGCGAGGAGGTCGAGGTCGTCCTGCTGGGGTGAGCGCGGACGTACCGCGGCGGTGGGCCGCAGACCCGCCGCAGCGGCCCGGGAGCCGGGCGGGCCGGGGCCGAGCGGGCCGGGTACTGCGGGGCCGTGGCCGGGTGCGGGTACGGTGTCGTCGCACACGGCGGTACGCGGAATGCCCGGGAGAACGATGAGCAGCGGTCAACAACACCTCACGCACCTCGACGAGGCGGGCGCGGCACACATGGTCGACGTCTCCGGCAAGGACGTCACCAGCCGCACGGCCCGCGCCACCGGCCGTGTCCTGGTGGCGCCCCGCGTGGTGCAACTCCTGCGCGGCGAGGGCGTGCCCAAGGGCGACGCCCTCGCGACCGCCCGCATCGCCGGGATCATGGGCGCCAAGCGCACCGCCGACCTCGTGCCGCTGTGCCACCCGCTCGCCCTGTCCAAGGTGAGCGTGGACCTCACGGTGGCCGACGAGGCCGTGGAGATCGCCGCCACGGTGCGCACCACCGACCGCACCGGCGTGGAGATGGAGGCCCTCACCGCGGTGACGGTGGCCGCGCTGACCCTCGTCGACATGGTCAAGGCGGTGGACAAGGGCGCCGTGATCTCCGAGGTCCGCGTAGAGGAGAAGACCGGCGGCGCCTCCGGTGACTGGCACCGCCCGGAACGGGAGAGGAGTGGCGCATGACCTCTCCCACTTCGCACGACCCGCTCTCCACAGCCCCCGACGCCGTCCCCGCCGCACCCTCCGGTGCCGCCCCGGAGGCCGCTCCCGTCGCGCCCGGGGCCGATCCCACCGGCCCCGGCACGCCCTACCGGGCCCTGGTGGTCACCGCCTCCAACCGGGCGGCGGCCGGGGTGTACGAGGACACCGGCGGCCCGCTGATCGTGGCGTGGCTGGCGGCCCTCGGCTTCCAGGTGGACGGGCCCCGGGTGGTCCCCGACGGCGAGCCGGTGGAGAGCGCGTTGCGCGCCGCCGTCACCGCCGGCCACGACGTGGTGGTCACCACCGGCGGCACCGGCATCTCGCCGACCGACCTCACCCCGGAGATGACCCGCCGGGTCCTGGACTACGAGGTCCCCGGCATCCCGGAGGCGATCCGTGCCGCCGGCCGCACGAAGGTCCCCACCGCGGCGCTCTCCCGCGGCCTGGCAGGGGTGGCCGGGCGGACCCTGGTGGTCAACCTGCCCGGTTCCGCCGGCGGGGTCCGCGACGGGCTGACGGTGCTCGAGGGCCTGCTCACCCACGCCGTCGACCAGCTGCGCGGCGGCGACCACGCCAGACCCGCCGGGGGCCCGCACTGAACGCGCCCTGGCCCGTCGTCCTGCGCGACGGGGACACCGCACTGCGGCCGATAAGGCTGCGGGACCAGCGCGCCTGGCGGGAGGTCAACCGCCGCAACCGCGACTGGCTCCGACCGTGGGAGGCGACCATCCCGCCGCCACCGCCCGGCGCCCTCCAGCCTGCCCGCCCGACCTACCGTCAGATGGTGCGCCACCTGCGGCGGGAGGCGCACGCGGGCCGGATGCTGCCGTTCGTGGTGGAGCACCGGGGGGCCCTGGTGGGCCAGTTGACGGTTGCCGGTATCACCTGGGGCTCGATGTGTTCCGCGCACATCGGGTACTGGGTGGACGAGGCCGTCGCGGGACGCGGTGTGATACCGACCGCTGTGGCGCTCGCGGTCGACCACTGTTTCCGCGGTGTGGGGCTGCACCGGATCGAGGTCTGCATTCGCCCGGAGAACGGGCCGAGCCGTCGCGTGGTGGAGAAGCTGGGCTTCCGCGAGGAGGGGCTGCGCCCCCGCTACCTGCACATCGACGGCGGCTGGCGGGACCACATGGTCTTCGCCCTCACGGTCGAGGAGGTGCCGGAGGGATTGCTGCACCGCTATCGGCGCTCACGGCCGGCGACACCAAGAAATTAAGAAATTTGTTCGAATGTCATTGCTGTATGTATGCGCACGCATACAGCGGAACTCAACAATCGCAAAAAAAGTTCGAGATATCAGTCGGCGCGAGCGACACACCGAGCCGATTGGCGGATAGCCTCCCCGAAACCCCTCTACGGTGTGAGACGTGAGCAGCAGCGGCCTCATCTACGCAGTCATCGTCGGGGCCTGGGCCGCCTACCTGGTGCCCATGTGGCTCCGGAGGCAGGACGAGCTCAACGAGGCCCGGCCGACGGAGCGCTTCAGCACCGCCATCCGGCTGCTGTCGGGGCGGGCGGCCATGGAACGCCGCTATGCCAAGGGGCAGGGCGGACGGGCGCTCGGCGATGACGCGGCAGATCCGGAAAGCCCGGACACCTCCGCCACCACGGTGGAGGCCGGGCCCCTGGCGCTACCCCGCGCCGGCCAGTCCCACGTCCCGGAGCCGCACGAGGCCGACCGTGCCGCGGCCCGTCCGGCCCCCCGGTCGACCGGCCCCAGGTCCCCGCTCGCCGAGCGCGCCGCCCGCGCCAAGGTCCTCGCCCGCCGGCGCCGCACCATCACCGTGCTCTTCCTGGTCTTCACCGCGGGAGCGGTCGTGGCGGGCGTCGGCGGCGTCACCTTCCTCTGGGCGCCCGCGGTGCCCGCGCTGCTGCTGAGCGCGTACATCGTCTACCTGCGCTCGCAGGAGCGCCGGCGCTTCGCCTTTGTGATGGACCAGCGGCAGGCCGAGGCGGCGGCCCGCCGGCTCCGGGAGAGCCGCCGCAGCTCCCGCCCCTCGGCGCCCGCCGCCGGCGCCGAGGAAGGCGCTGCCGACGCACGCGTGGACGCCCCCGCCGAGACCTCCCAGGGCCACTCGACGGGTACCGGCCGCAACCACCGCGCCGTGGTGGAGGAGACCGACCACGCCGAGTGGGTCGACCAGCAGCGCGCCTCCTCGCGTCCCGAGCCCGAGGGCTGGGACCCGGTGCCCGTCCCGCTGCCCACCTACGTGACGGCGCCGGTGGCCCCGCGCGCCACCGGCCACGTCGACCTGGACGCCGACGACGCCTGGAGCTCCGCCCGCTCCAGCGCCGCCGCCGACCCGACGCCCCGCCCCGCCCCGCGGCGCTCCCGGCACCGCACCCCGCTGTTCGACCAGTACGCCAACCCGGCGCGCGACCCCGGCGCCGACCCGGCCGAGGACCTGGACCGCCCCCGCGCCGCGAACGAGTGACCTTCCCTCCGCTGACCAGGAACGAAAGCGATTTTTGCCCACCCTCGCGGGGATGCTAGAGTTTCACTCGTCGCAAGGGCCTGTGGCGCAGCTGGTAGCGCACCTCGTTCGCAACGAGGGGGTCAGGGGTTCGAATCCCCTCAGGTCCACACAGCTCAGAACCCCCGCCGGTGATCACTGGCGGGGGTTCTTGCGTTGCGTACAGCAGCGAAGTACAGCAACCGCTGTGGCTCTCAGCCCTTCAGATGCTTGCCCAGCTTCCGCAGCGCCTTGCGGGTCGCCTCGGAGGGCACGTGCGTGTAGATCTCCATTGTCACGGCGATCTTGCTGTGTCGGAGGATCTGCATGGCGATGCGGGGATGGACGTCAAGGGCCGCCAGGAGCGAGCCGCAGGTGTGCCGTGTGTCGGCAGCACGAGCACGTAGGCCGGGTAGAGCGGATCACCGGTTACCCGAGCGGACTCCAAGAAGGTCCGTGCCTCTTCCACCGACCAGGGATGCGGCTTGGGCTTCCGAGCCGGCGGCACCTTGACCAGGCTTGCCACGTTCTTGGAGATCTCCTCTTCCCGCATGGCATTGCTGAGGGCGGAGCGGAGGACGGTACGGGCGCCCTGGACGGTCCGCCGTGAGACGGTCTGGTCGCAGCACTGGCCGATGGCGCAGCAGCGTTGGCTTCGGGTCGGGTTGCGGTCCTCCTGCGGTCGTGCCGCGTCCTTTCCCCGGGCGCAGCACTGGCACTGGGACAGCCGAGAGCTGTTACAGGTTTCTCTACCTCACCAAGCCCCGGCTGCGCTCCCGCGCCGCCGGGCGCGCTCCCGGCTCCGCTGCGCGCAGGCGCTCCTGCTTTCGGCCTGCTCAGCCCTGGCTGTGCCGACGCACGCCCACAACCCATGCCCAGTGTGACCGATGAGTGAGCACCTGCCGCTACAAGCAGATGCCTCCGGCGGGGGCTCGGCCGGCACCGGGACAGAAGGAGCTTCGTAGCCGTCTGCCGGTACGTCGCTTCCATCCCGTCCACCATCAACCCAGGCAGAGCCGAGCAGGCGTGGTCCATGGCGTCCGATTCGTTCGACAGTTGCGCGCTCCACCTGGACACCCTGGACCACGCCCGCTCCACGGTGTGCGGGTCGACGGGCGGACGGGATAAGAGCTGGGGGCGAGGCGGGTGGTGGGCAGGGGGGGTACGTCCCTTACTTGATCAGTACGACGCTTCTCTGGGCTCCCTGTCCTCGTTCCGATGCACCCGCCGCTCTGCCTCGTCTTCCAGGCGAGTGATTGCCATTCGTGCCCCCTTGAGACGCTTCTGCGCACGGATGGAGTCCAACGTGACCACGTATCCGGGAAGAAGCGTGATGAAGGCCAGCGCCAGCGTGATCGCCCAGAAGATGAACCGCGCATTCCCTGAGGCTGGCCCGGACTCCTTACCAGGGCCACCGTCTTCACAGAGCCAGCGGAGCGCGGTGGCGGTGCAGGCCACCATCGATGTGCTCAGAGAGAGCCATAACCCGTACAGCCCGAACGGAGGTAGAGGTCTGCGAGTCCAGCCAGTGCGGGCACTCTCCCATCCCTCTCGTGCCCGGGCGAGACTTCCCCGATCTGCCGCTTCAGCCATGGCGACGTGAGCTTCGTTGTAGTCCTGGAGCATCTCGTCATTCCACGCTCGGAGTCTCCTACTGAGTTGTTGCACTTCGATCGTCCCGATGGCCCAGACGACAGGAGCCAATGCTGCAGCTGTGGTTGCGAAGCCCTCCGACATTTGCATCTCGCCATTATGGAGAGTCGGTCGCCCTCTTCGGGATGGGCCGGAGGGCTCCCGCCCGAAGCTGAGCAGCGCTTCAGGATCGACTGTGACGTCTGGAGGGCTAACGCGAGTGTTGTCGTACAGCAGCGAAGTACAGCTGGAGTTCTTCCACACGGTCGACCTGGACTACCCGGCCGCACTCGCCGTAGCCCAGCCCGTTCGGGAAGGGATGCCGCACAGGATGGCCGCTGCTCTGATCGCCACGGTGGAACCGAAGGCGTGTGAGGGGTGCGGGTTTCCTGCCTACGGCCTCCGTCGTTGACAGCTACGCTGCCCGGGTGTGTAGCGGGCGCGGGGGCGGCCGGAGTGCGCCTGTCTGAGGTCGGCTGAGTGGGAAGCGTGCCTCGTCGGTGAGGGCAACGGGCTTGGGGCAGGGCGCCACACGGGCCGCCGTGGAGAGCGGCCGGGATGACGGCTGGCCCGCGGCAGTCCGGCGGGCCGTCGGCGCACTGCCCACAAGAGCTCCGTGGTGCCACAATGCAGGCACCGCCACCAGGAGCGGTCTTTGTCACTCACATCCAGATGTGGCGGTCCATGATGGTGCCCATGCGGGCTTTGCCCGTCGCGAGGTCGACCAGGATCGGCCAGCAGTCGAGGAGCATGTCCGCTGCATCGCGAGTGTCCAGGTACTGAACGGAGTTGAACGGAATGATCAGGATTCCGTTCCTCTCCTCGACGTTCTCGTAGTCGATTTCCAGTTCCGGGTCGTCAGGGTTGGTCTCGCTGCTCAGCAGGGATTCTGCGCGGCTGATGGCTTCCGAGTGGTTCAGCATCAATTCGTCCTCATGAATCGGTAGTCGGCCCAATTGTAAGCATGTCCCGCGTGGCCGATCTGGCCGTCCAGGAAAATCACGTCTCCACTGCGGTTGATCACGTTGAAGACGTGACCGCCGTACTTGTCGTTCCCGAACACGATGCCGCGTGCGCCGTCTCCGGCATTTTTCATGTCCCTGACTATCCAAGAGAAAGATCTTGGGTGAAAAGACCTGCCGGGAAAGTTCTTTTCAATGGTGGCCAGGGAGCCTCGGCTCAGAGTGGGGAGGGCAGAGGCCGGTGCACCGGAGAGGGTTCGGTCGACGGATATTGTGCAGGCTCGGCAGTTGGTCATGCCGCCGCCGGGGTTGATGAGCTTGGGTAGATCGGTCGTGATCGGTGTTCTGTAGGTATCGCCGAGAAGGGTCGTCCCGCCGCCGCCCTCCCCCCAGCGCACATTGCCGACGCCGTCAAAGGCTGACGCTCTGCCGCCGAGAGCACGCTCGGCCACCCCGGTGCCGGCGCCGAGGGCCCCACCCAGCTCCCCGGTCACGGCGGCTGCGCTGAGTTCGTGGAGATCGATGCCCTGCTGGTCGCCCAGGAGGTTGCGTCCGCCCTGTGCCACCACAGCGTCGACGGTGACGGCTTCCATGCCGCCTACGGCGGCGGAGGCAAGAACGGTCCCTGCGATGTCGGCGACGGTGGCGGAGACAGCGACGCCCGCGCTGCTCGCAGCGGCCACGATGGCCTCGGTCGCCGCCCCGGCCGCCGCCTCTGAAAGCCCGCCGGTGAAGAGGGCCAAGGCTGTACCGGCCACGAGGACGGCACCGGCTATCTACAGCTCGTGCTCGATCTTCCGCTCGGCCTCGGCGACCTCGTCCGCGAAACGGTCCAGGGCCCGGGCCATGACCCGTGCTGCGCCGGCGAGGTCATCCAGGTAGCCCCTTCCACCACCGTGGTACCTGCGCCAGAAATCACTGAAGGCCTCGATTCCAGGGCCTTTGTTGGTGTCGATGACATCCTGGGCCTTCTTGTGGCATGCGGCGGTGCAGTCCTCGACGTCGTCGGCGAAAGTGCGCCAAGCGCGGGCGGCCTCGTGCAGCTGGTCCGGATCGCCTTCCGGCCACCACATGCCGGTGAGGTCCTGCACTATCTCCTTTGCTTTGTCGGCTGCGCTCACCTCTCCCTCCGGTGAGCGTCGAACCCGGAGGCCGACCGGTGGTCCGCCTCCTCGTGGTTGGCTGCCATGTCGCGCATTGCGTCGTGGATACTGTGCAGGCCCTTCGTGAGGGCGGCTGTGGCCTTCTCGATGCTGTGCAGATGCGGGGTGTAGACGTGGGCGAATTTCTGGCCCTGCTCGTCTTCACCCCAGGGTTCGCCGAGGCCGGCCAAGGCATGCCGGAGCCTTGAAGCAGCTTGGGCGACGGCGGATGCCTCCCTGCTGAAGGCGGGAGCCGAGTTCTTGAGCTGGTCGACGTCCACATCGAATCCGGAGTCGGACACGAGCCCCCCTGTCCTTACGCGTGTACCGGTTGATTCAACGTACCCGGAAGCACCGACACGGATGGCTGGTGCCCTGCGTTGCCCCCTTTGCCTTCATGGCGCTGGGGGCAGGGGCTGATGTGGTCTGGACGGACTTTCCTTGCACAGCGGTCCGGGTCCTCGTCCGTCAGTCGTGGTGGTCCGGCACTGCTGCCTCTCCCGGGGTGGCCCGGGTGGAGAGCTTCACGCCGTGGGCGGCGAGGTGGGCGAGGGGGTCGACGTCGGAGCCGTAGTTCTGGTTGCGGCGGATCTCGAAGTGGAGGTGGGGGCCGGTGACGCGGCCGGTGGCGCCGCTGTGGCCGAGGAGGGTGCCGGAGGCCACGGTGCGGCCGGGGGAGACGGCGACCCGGGACAGGTGGGCGTAGAGGGCGTAGTAGCCGTCGGCGAGGCGCAGGAGCACGGTGTTGCCGTAGTTGCCGTAGGGGCCGGCCACCAGGACGGTGCCCTCGCTCACCGCGCGGACGAGGGTGCCGGTCGGGACGGCGAAGTCGACTCCGGTGTGGTGTCCCGCCAACCAGTCGCCGGGCACGCCGTAGGCGCTGGAGACGCGCAGCGGCACCGTCATCGGCCGGCTCCACGGGGCGGGGCCTGCGGCGGCGGAGGAGAGGCCGGTCAGGCAGAGCGCCGCGAGGAGGGCCGCCGGGGCCAGGCGGCGGGCCGGCCGGCGTCGCGAGGTCGAGCTGCGTGGTGTGGGGTGCATGGTCCGAGCCAAAGCCCGGGCCGGGCGTCCCGCACCTCGGGCGGAGGCCGGGCCGCTCGAAAGGGGGAGGTGGGGCGGCTTCCCGGAGGCGTCCGGGAAGCCGGGCTCAGTGCAGCGGCTTGGCCATGTGGATGCTGCCCTCCTGGTCGCGGTAGCAGCCGAAGCCGGGCACCGGGGTGTAGCCGCTGGAGCGGTAGAGGGCCACGGCCTCGGGCTGCTGGTCGCCGGTCTCCAGGACCATGCGGAGCCGGCCCGCCTCCCGTGCGTCGGACTCCAGACGGCCCAGGATGCGGCGGGCCAGGCCCTGCCCCCGTGCCTCCTCCAGGACGAACATCCGCTTGATCTCGGCGTCGCCGTCGCGGTAGCCGTCCTCGCCCTCGGCCATGGAGCGCCAGCCACCGGTCGCCAGCGGGCGGTCGTCCTCGTAGGCGATCAGGTAGATGCCGTTCGGGGGGCGGAACATGTGCGGGGACAGCGGTGTCACATCGCCCTCGTCGCCGTAGCGGCGGGCGTACTCCTGCTGGACGAGGCCGTCCAGCTTGACCGCGTCGGGGTGGTCGTAGCCGACGGTACGGATCTCCATTCGAGCAAGGGTACGGCGGGTCGGGGGCCCGCGGGTGGGGGTGTGAGGCGCCTCGCACGCCCGGGGAGGCGCGGTGCCGGCGCGGTGGGTGGCGGTTGCGGGGGCACCGCGGGCCGGGGCGCGTTTCGGTTAGGGTTCGGCGGCGAAGTGTCCGGATCGAGGAGTCCCGCTGTGCTGACCGTCTCCAGCGTCAACGTCAACGGCCTGCGTGCCGCCGCCAAGAAGGGGTTCGTGCCCTGGCTCGCCGGGACCGGTGCGGACGTCGTGTGCCTCCAGGAGGTGCGGGCCGAACCGGAGCAGCTGCCGGCCGGGGTGCGCGAGCCCGAGGG
Source organism: Streptomyces sp. NPDC059740 (assembly GCF_042733155.1). Taxonomy (NCBI): domain Bacteria; kingdom Bacillati; phylum Actinomycetota; class Actinomycetes; order Kitasatosporales; family Streptomycetaceae; genus Streptomyces; species Streptomyces sp. NPDC059740. The sequence continues at coordinate 175,845 of NZ_JBHWGP010000011.1, forward strand.
CTGGTTCGCGGTGCACGCGCCGGCGGCGGCGAAGGGGCGGGCCGGGGTGTCGCTCCTCACGCGGCGCGAGCCGGAGCGGGTGCAGGTGGGGTTCGGCTCGCCCGAGTTCGAGGACGCCGGACGGTACGTCGAGGTGGACCTCCCCGGCCTCACCGTGGCCAGCCTCTACCTGCCCTCCGGCGAGGTCGGCACCGAGCGGCAGGAGGAGAAGGAGCGGTTCATGACCGCCTTCCTCCCCTACCTGCGGGACCTGCGGGTGCGTGCCGCGGCGGCCGGGCGTGAGGTGCTGGTGTGCGGGGACTGGAACATCGCCCACCGCGAGGCGGACCTGAAGAACTGGCGGGCCAACCGGAAGAACGCCGGGTTCCTGCCGGAGGAGCGGGAATGGCTCGGCAAGGTGCTGGACGAGGGCGACGGCGGCTACGTCGACGTCGTGCGGGCCCAGTACCCGGAGGCGGACGGGCCCTACTCGTGGTGGTCCTACCGGGGCCGGGCCTTCGACAACGACTCCGGCTGGCGCATCGACTACCACGTCAGCACCCCGGGTCTGGCCGCCCGTGCGGTGAAGGCGGAGGTGGAGCGGGCCGCCTCGCACGACCTGCGGTGGAGCGACCACGCGCCGGTGACGGTCACGTACGACATGGCGGCCGGCTGAGGGGAGCCGCTCCGCTGCGGGGTTCCCTTCGCCGCCAAGGCGGGCGCCGCCGCCGCTCCGGGCCGGCCGGCCCCCGGGTCCCCGGGACCGCGTGAGCGGGTGGTTTGGCCCCGGGGCCCGGCGGCGCGACCCTGGGGAGTGAGCACCGACGACGTCGCTGAGCGGAAGAAGGTGTCCTCGATGCGCAAGGTGGCCGACTGCCGGGACTACCCGAGCGAGTCGAACTGCACGCTGACCATCTCCGGCGAGGAGGACGAGGTGGTGCGGGCCGCCGCGGAGCACGCGGTGTCCGTCCACGGCCATGACGACTCCCCCGAGATGCGGGAGCAGATCCGCGGCATGCTCAAGGAGGAGAGGACGCCGCAGACCGCCTGAGAGATCCGGTCCGGCGGGTGTGCTCCCTCCCGCCGTCCGTCCTCCCGTTATCCGTCCCCGCCCTCCGCCGCGTCCCCGTGCGCCGGCGGGGGGTTCTCGTGTGGCGCGTCCGGGCGGCGGCCGGTGCGCAGCCACCCCTCGACCTCGGAGCGGATGCGGCGGTCCATGGCCATGGACATCTCTGCGTCCAGGATGGCCTGGGTGACGGGGCGGAGCTGTTCCAGCAGGGCTGTGAGCTCGGCGACGCGTTCGGTCTCCGGGACGTCCGAAGGGCCGTGCGTCAGCAGCGGGGTGACGACGTGGTGGTGGAGCACGTCGGTGAAGAGCCGGGCCAGGGCGTCGGCGTGCTCGCGCACCCTGCGGCCGGCGGCGAGCACCGCGGCGAGCGGCACGCCCTTGTCGACGAGCGTGGTGGAGGCGTCCAGCAGGCGGCGGCTGACGTGGACGAAGTCGTCACCGTCGACGGCCAGGTAGCCGATGTCCAGGGAGTCGGCCAGGTTCTCTGCCGTGACGTCGTCCTTGAAGTGGTCGGCCAGCTCCTCGGCGGTGAGGCGCACCGGGGTCTCCTGGGACCAGGGCGCGACCAGCGGTTCCCGTACCCCCAGCAGTTCGCCGACGTCGTGTCCCTGGTCGAAGGCGGAGAGCAGCTCGGCGATGCCGCTCAGGGCGTGGCCGCGTTCCAGGAGGCCGCTGATGATCCGCAGGCGGGCCAGATGGTGCTCGTCGTACCAGGCGATGCGGCCCTCGCGGCGGGGCGGCGGCAGCAGCCTGCGTTCCCGGTAGAAGCGGATGGTGCGGACGCTGACGCCTGCGCGTTCGGCGAGCTCGGTCATGCGGAACTCGCGCACGGGTGAGGGGGAGCCGGCCGGAGGGTGCGGTGTGTCCGCGGTCCGCGGTGGCGTGGCCGTGTCCCGGGCGGCTCTCTCGCCGGTCCGGTCGCCCGGTCCGGGCTCCGCTTGCTCGTGCCTCGTGTTGCCTTCTGCCACACGATTCACCTTAGAGGTCCTTGCAAGATGCCCGCCCGGGCCGCGTGGTCTGGCACCGCACCTCGCGGCGTTGCCGAAAAGTCCTGGTAGCTCCGCCACGAGGACTCCCCGGCGCCTTGCGATGCACGGCACCGGACCACGCGACTTCATCGGACGCTCATATGGCAAGGACCCCTCAGAGGGCGGGGCGGCGGAGCGGACGGGCGTCGGCCGGGGAGCCCGCCCGGCAGGGACCGAGAGGGGCGCCGGCAGGGCGAACCGTCGGTAACTTCCCTTGTCCGCACCCCTACCGCTCGGTACGCGACTGTCCTACCCTCCCATTGTGCCAGTGATTGCTGGCGCGATCAGTCGGCCGGGTCCGGCGCGCCCGCGGGGGCGGTCGTCGCGGGCCGGTCGCGGCACAGCGGCCGAGGAAGTCACGACGCGGGAGGCGGCATGGCGACGCGTGAACACGCACACGTGAGGGTGGCGGTGATCGGATCCGGGTTCGGTGGCCTGGGTGCGGCGATACGCCTGCGCCGGGAGGGGATCACCGACTTCGTGATCCTGGAGCGGGCCGACGCGGTCGGCGGCACCTGGCGCGACAACAGCTACCCGGGGTGCGCCTGCGACGTGCCCTCCCACCTCTACTCCTTCTCCTTCGCGCCCAACCCCGCCTGGCCGCGCAACTTCTCCGGGCAGCCGCACATCCGCGCCTACCTGGAGCGGGTCACCGACACCTACGGCCTCCGCCCCCACCTGCGCTTCGACTCCGAGGTGCTCAGCGCCCGCTGGGACGCCGACGCCCTGCACTGGCAGCTGGAGACGGCCGGCGGGTCGCTGACGGCGGACGTGGTGGTCTCCGCCACCGGCCCGCTCTCCGACGCGAAGATCCCCGACATCCCGGGCCTGGAGACCTTCCCCGGCCGGGTCTTCCACTCCTCGCGCTGGGACCACGACTACGACCTGCGCGGCAAGCACGTTGCGATGATCGGCACCGGCGCCTCCGCGATCCAGATCGTGCCGTCCATCCAGCCGACGGTGGACCGCCTCACCCTCTTCCAGCGCACCCCCGCCTGGGTGCTGCCGCGGGCCGACCGCCAGATCAGCGGACTGGAGAAGTGGCTGCACGGCAACATCCCGCTGACCCGCTCCGTGCGCCGCCAACTGCTGTGGATCATCCGCGAGTTGCAGGTCAGCGCCTTCACCAAGCGGCCCAGCGAACTCGGCCTGGTGGAGAACATCGCCAAGGCGCACCTGCGCCGCGCCGTCAAGGACCCGGCCCTCCGCGCCCGGCTGACGCCCGACTACCGCATCGGCTGCAAGCGCATCCTGCTCTCCAACACCTACTATCCGGCGCTCGCTCAGCCCAACGTCGACCTCGTCACCTCCGGGCTGAAGGAGATCCGCGGCAACGTCCTGGTCGCCGCCGACGGGACCGAGACCGAGGCCGACGCGATCGTCTTCGGCACCGGCTTCCACGTCACCGACATGCCCATCGCCAGCCGCGTCACCGGCGCGAACGGCACCACGCTGGCGGAGGAGTGGAAGGACGGCATGGAGGGCCTGCGCGGCACCACGGCCGCGGGCTTCCCCAACTTCCTCACGATCATCGGCCCCAACACCGGGCTGGGCAACAGCTCGATGATCCTGATGATCGAGGCGCAGCTGAACTACCTCGCCGACTACGTCTCCCACCTCGACACCCTCGGCGGGAAGATCGCGCTGAACGCCCGTCCCTCGGCCGTCCACGCCTGGAACCACTTCGTCCAGCAGCGCATGGAGCGCACGGTGTGGACCACCGGCGGCTGCGACAGCTGGTACCTGGACGCCAACGGCCGCAACACCACCGCCTGGCCCGGGACCACCGCCGAGTTCCGCAAGGCGACCCGCAAGGTCGACCTCGCCGAGTACGAGGTGCTGCGCCCGCCGCACGAGCGCGTGACCGCCCTGACCGCACCGGCCGCGACCACGACGGGAGCCACCGCATGAGCCGCCGCCCCGGACACGTCACCAGCGGGCCGTACGCACCGCCCGCCCCGCGCGAGCAGCTGACCCTCACCTCCGCCGACGGCTCCCGGCTGTACGCCGAGGTCCACGGCCCGAAGGAGGCGCCGGCCGTCGTCCTCTCGCACGGCTGGACCTGCTCGACGGCCTTCTGGGCGCCGGTCGTGCGCGACCTCGCCGCCGACCACCGCGTCGTCCTCTACGACCAGCGCGGCCACGGCCGCACCCCGCCGCCGGTCTCCGGCGTCTACTCCACCGACGCCCTCGCCGACGACCTCGTGGCAGTCCTGGAGGGCACGCTGGCGCCGGGGGAGCGGGCGGTGCTCGCCGGGCACTCCATGGGCGGCATGACGATGATGGCCGCCGCCGACCGGCCGCAGTTCCGGGCCCGCGCCGCCGCCGTCCTGCTCTGCTCCACCGGCAGCGCCGACCTGGCCGAGGAGTCCATGGTGGTGCCGCTGCGCTCGCCGGGCGGCCGGCACCTGGCCCACCGCGCCATCCTCGGCGCGAAGGCGCCCCTGGGACCCGTCACACCCCTCGGGTCGCGCCTCCTGCGGTACGTGACGCTGGGGCCCGAGGCGACGCCCGAGATGATCGAGGCCTGCGCCCGCATCGTGCACGCCTGCCCCACCACGCCGCGCTCGCGCTGGGGCAAGGTGCTGGGCCGGCTGCACCTGACGGCGGGGGCGGGGAAGCTGACCGTGCCGACCGCCGTGATCGCCGGCACCGCCGACCGCCTCACCCCGGTGGTGCACGCGCGGCGACTGGCCTCCGTCCTGCCGAATCCCGCGGGCCTGACCGAACTGCCGGGCCTTGGCCACATGACGCCGATCGAGGACCCGGACACGGTGGCCGCCACCGTCCGCGAGCTGGCCCGCGACCACCTCACGCCCGCGGCCGCCCCGGGCGGCCGGGCCCCCGCCACCACCGCACGACCCAGCGACGCAGAGGAGAAGAGCGCGTGAACGCCGCACAGGGAGTCCTGCAGGACAGGGTCGCCGTCGTCACCGGAGCAGCGCGCGGCGTCGGGGCGCTGCTGGCCCGCAAGCTGTCGGCGCGCGGCGCGAAGGTGGCGCTCGTCGGCCTGGAGCCCGCCGAACTGAAGGCGGTGCAGGCCCAGTTGCATGGCGAGGCGGAGCACTGGCACGCCGACGTCACCGACTCCGAGGCCATGGCCCGGGTGGCGGCGGAGGTCAAGGAGCACTTCGGCCGGATCGACGTGGTGGTCGCCAACGCCGGGGTGGCCACGGGCGGTCCGCTCATCGACTCCGACCCCGAGGCCTGGCGCCGCGTCATCGAGGTCAACCTCGTCGGCAGCGCCGTCACCGCACGCGCCTTCCTGCCGGCGCTGGTGGAGTCCAGGGGCTACTTCCTCCAGATCTCCTCGCTCGCCGCACTCACCCCGGCGCCCATGATGACGGCCTACTGCGCGTCCAAGTCGGGCGTGGAGGCGTTCGCGCACGCGCTGCGGGCCGAGGTCGGCCACAAGGGGGTCAAGGTCGGCGTCGGCTACCTGAGCTGGACCGACACCGACATGGTGCGCGGCGCCGACAGGGACGAGGTGATGCGGGAACTGCGGCAGCGGCTCCCGTGGCCGACGAACAAGACCTACCCCCTCGGCCCGGCCGTCGACCGCCTGGTGGCCGGCATCGAACGCCGCTCCCCGCACGTCTACGGCCAGTGGTGGCTGCGCGGCATGCAGGCCGTGCGCGGCACGGTGCCCTCCGTCGTCGGCACGGTCGGCATCCGTGAGATGCGCCGGTTCGGCAGCAGGCTGGACGGGATGCGGGTGGGGCTGGTCGGCGCCGGCGGCACCGCCTACGAGCAGGCGCGGGAGAAGCGCGAGGCGGGGAAGCGGGGCTGACGGCGAGGCCACGCCGCTGCGTGCGTCCACACGTGGATCTGTGGCCGAGCCTCTGCGCAGCGCACGCCCGTGCCGCACGTGACCGAGCTTGCTGATCACACCACAGCGCACCCGGGCGTCGGAACCTTTCAGCCGATCGTGTATCTGCCCTGCGGTGCAGGGAACGTGGTATGAAAAACCCGACGAGACGGGGTGGGGCTACCGGATGGTGCGGGCGATCCGCCCCGAGAAATTTCACAGGGTCGTGGGGGAGGGGGAACGAATGGGGTCACTCATGGTGCTTGCCCTGGCGGTTGTTCTCGTTCCCCTCTTCTTCCTCTTGGTGACGAACTACCAGGACAGTTTCCTCTACCGTCTGACGCACCGCAGGGCGTTCGCGGAGCAGCGGGAGCGCGACGAGCTGTATGCGCGGATGCAGGAAGAGCACGAGAGTCGAAGAGTGGAGCGCGAGCGCCTGGAGGCGACAAGGCGGGAGCAGCGCGACCGCGAGGTGCGCAGAGACCCGGAGTGGCGGGAGAAGGTCTACGACCACTTCCTGCGGTGGCACTTCGCTGAAGCGGATGCGTCCGAGGAGCGGGAGCAGCGGCTTTTCTGGAATTTCCGGGGAACTCGCCTCACTCAGGACGAAGTCGAGAAAGCCGGCTACCGGGCCACCCGAGAAGGGTATCTGGTGCAGGACAGGGAGAAGTGGCGTCTCACGCGTCGTGGGCGCCGAATCTTCGAGGAGTACGGGGGAGACAGGAAACGGATGGACGAGGCGGAGAAGCAGCGACGTCAGCCACACATCAGGATCGACGCCCGCGGAGCGGGCACGGTGGCGCACACCATCCATGGTGGCGTTCACGGGACCACCGTCAACAATGCCTGGAACAGCCCGCCGCCCCAGGTGGACCTGCGGGCCGCCCTGCAGATGGTGCACCAGCTGAGGGAGGCGCTCGCCACCACCGACGACCTGTCCGACCTTGCGAGGGGGCGGGCATCGGGCGACCTCGGGGAGGTCGATCGCGAGCTGAACGCACCTGCCGACGAGCGGGACCCGCGTCGTGTCCGCACCGCCCTGGAGAACCTCCGCACCACATTGGCCGGTACGAACGGGCTGATCGAGGTGGTGAACAAGCTCTGGGACCACCTGCACGCCTGGTTCGCCTCCTGACGACACTCCCGGACGGCCGGGTGCCCTGCGTGGGGCGTCGGGCCCGGAGCGTGACCCCACGTGTCCGGCCGGCCCCGTACCGCCATGACGTACGGTGAGGACCGTAAGCGCCCGGCGCCAGTGACCAGGAGCCGCCCATGTCCCCGACCGCACGGCAGTCGTCCGCCGGAGCGGCCCCGGCGATCCGTGTGCTGCCCGAGCCCCCGGACGCGCCGCAGCCGCTGCCGGAGCCGGCGACGGCCGACCTGCGCCTGGAGACGGTGCTGGCCGCGCTGAGCGACCCGCTGCGGCTGCGGATCGTCCAGCGGCTGCTGCTGGAGTCCGAGGAGTTCGACCACACCTGCGGCTGGTTCCACATCGACCGGCCCAAGTCCTCCCTCACCCACCACTTCCGCACCCTGCGTGAGGCGGGCGTCACCCGGCAGCGCCAGTACGGCCTGGAACGCCGCAGCCAGGTGCGCGTCGCCGACCTGCGAGAACGCTTCCCCGGGCTGCTGGAGCTGGTCGCGGCCTGGACGCCGGCGGCGGAGGACGGGGAGGGCTGAGCACCAGCCCCAGCCCCTGCCCGGGTACCTGCCTAGCGCGGCGGCAGCGGCGGCCGGCGCAGGTCCGGGACGTCGGAGAGGCCGGGCGGGGTGTGCGCGGGGTGCTGCTCCAGAAGTTCCAGCGCCGCCAGGACCGCGACGCCGAGCTGCGGATGGCGTCCCTCGGCCCAGTCCAGTGGTGACCGCAGGGTTTCGATGTCCGGCTCCACGCCGTGGTTCTCCACGCCCCAGCCGTAGGCGTCGAACCAGGCGGCGTTCATCGGCACGGTGATCGAGGTGTTGTCGATCAGGCGGTGGCGGCCGGTCATGCCGATCACCCCGCCCCAGGTGCGCATGCCCACCACCGGCCCGATGCCGCGCAGCCGGAACGCCGCGGTGATCATGTCGCCGTCGGAGGAGGTCATCTCGTCGGCGACCGCCACGACCGGGCCGCGCGGGGCGTTGGACTGGTAGGAGACCGGTTGCGCGTCGCGCGTCAGGTCGTAGCCCATGACCGTGCGGGTCAGCTGCTCCACCACGAGTTCGGAGATGTTGCCGCCCGCGTTGCCCCGGACGTCGACGATCAGCGCCTCGCGCGCCACCTCGCCGCGCACGTCCCGCACGAACTGCGCCCAGCCGGAGCCGCCCATGTCGGGGATGTGCAGGTAGCCGCAGCGCCCGCCGCTCAACTCCCGCACCACTTCCCGGCGTTTGGCCACCCAGTCCTGGTAGCGCAGCGGTCGTTCGTCGATGAGCGGGGTGACGGCGACCCGGCGGGCGGGGCCGGGCTCGCCCTCGCCCGGCGCGAAGGTCAGCTCCACCGAGGTGCCCCCCGCCGCGCCCAGCAGCGGGTAGGGCCCGGCGACCGGGTCCACCGCCCGCCCGTCGACGTGGGTGAGCACCGACCCCTCCCGCACCCCGGAGCCCGCCAGCGGGGAGCGTGCCCGGGAGTCCGAGGACTCGCCCGGCAGTACCCGCCGCAGCACCCACGCCCCGTCACGGCAGACGAAGTTGGCGCCGAGCAGCCCGATCGGGCGTTGGTAGTGCGGCGGCCCCTCGTTGCGGCGGGCGCCCGTGACGTAGGCGTGCGAGGTGCCGAGCTCCCCCAGCACCTCGCGCAGCAGGTCGGCGAACTCGTCGGGGGAGGCGACCCGGTCCAGCAGCGGCCGGTACTGCTCCAGGACGCCGTCCCAGTCCAGGTGGCACATGCCCGGGTCCCAGAAGTAGGCGCGGACGATGCGGCCGGCCTCGGCGTAGGCCTGCCGCCACTCCGCGGCCGGGTCGACCTCGTGCAGGATGCGGCGCAGGTCGAGGACGGTGGAGTCGCCGTCCGCCGGCTCGTCGGCCGGGATCGAGCGCAGTTCGCCCTCGTCGTTGACGACGATGCGGGTGCCGTCGCCGCTGACCGCGAACGAGTCCAGCGCGCCGGTCAGTTCCGTGCGCCGCGCCTTGACGAGGTCGAAGTGCTCCAGGGTGGGACGTCCTGAGGTGTCCCCGGGGGCGGCGAAGGTCTCGCCCAGCGCCCCCGAGATCGGCCAGCGCAGCCACACCAGTCCGCCGCCGCTGACCGGGCTGAGCGCGGAGTACTTCGAGGCCGGCACCGGGAACGGGGTGACGCGGCTGGCCAGGCCCTCGGCCTCCACCAGCACCGCGCCCTCGTCCGTCGGCGTCTCGACCCGGTCCAGGCCGCCCGCCGCGGTCCGGCCGTCGGGCAGCAGCGCGAACGGCGAGGGCGTCGCCGAGGAGAGCGGCACCAGGTGGGGGCGGCAGCCCAGCGGGAAGGAGAGGTCGCCGGTGTGCACGTCGTAGACCGGGTCGAAACCCCGCCAGGACAGGAATGCCAGGTAGCGGCCGTCGCGGGTGAAGACGGGCTTCTCGTCCTCGAAGCGCCCGTCGGTGACGTCGACCGTCATCTGGTTGGCGAGGCGGGCCAGCACGATCTTCCGCAGCGACCTGCCGACCACCGGGTGGGACCAGGTCAGCCACGAGGAGTCGGGGGAGAAGGCCAGGTCGCGCACCGGGCCGTTGTCGGAACGCGTCACCTCGATGACGGCGCCGGGCACGTCGGGGTCGCGGGTGCCGGTCTCCGCGTCCAGGCGTTCGGCCTCCGCGGTGGGCACCGCCGACACCTTGCCCGCGTCGCCGAGCCCCTGCTCCTTCGCGGACGCCTCGACCGTCTCGCCGTACGGCTCCTCCTCGGGGACGGTCAGCAGCAGGAGCCGGCCGTCGTGCGAGGCGATCGCGAGCCGCGAGCCGTCGGGGGAGGCCACCATCTCCTGCACCCGGCCCAGCGCACCTGCCGCCAGCCGCCGGGGGCGGCCCACGCCCCGGGCCCGCGGCAGGTCGGCGATCTCGACCGCGTCCTCGCCCTCGGCGTCGGTCACGTACGCCACCCGGCCCGTCGGCCCCAGCATCTCCGGCAGCCGCACCCGCACCCCGGGCACGTCGTGCAGGGCGCGCGCCGGACCGTCACGGTGGGTGAGCCAGTACAGGCTGCCGCGCACGCCCACCGCGCTGGCCCGGCCGGTCTCGTCCACCGCGAGCGAGGTGAGGTTGGAGGAGGCCGGGACCTGGTAGGTGCGGCGGCCGGTGCGCGGCCCGCCGAGCCGGACCTGCAGGCGCCGGGGCACGGCGCGCGGGCCCAGGTCGTCCACCAGCCACAGGTCGCCCGCGCACTGGTAGACGATGCGCGATCCGTCGGTGGCCGCGTGGCGGGCGTAGAACTCGGCGTGGTCGCTGTGGCGGCGCAGGTCGGTGCCGTCGGGCAGGCAGGAGTAGACGTTGCCGACGCCCTCGTGGTCGGAGAGGAAGGCGATACGGCCGGCGACGAACATCACCGCGTCCAGGTGGCCGCCCAGGTCCGGCAGCAGCCGCCGGCCGTGCAGCCACAGCCGGCCGGTGGCGCCGCCGCGGTAGCGCTTCCAGGCCGCCGGCTCGTGCGGGGGCTTGCCCGTCAGCAGCAGGGTGCGGCTCTCCCCGTCGACCTCGCCCACCGCGATGTCGGAGACCGGGCCCCAGGGCAGCTGCGCGCCCGGGCTGCCGTCGGTGGGGACGGTGTAGGCCCACGAGTAGTAGGCGAAGGGCTGGCCGTGCGAGGCGACCGCCAGGATGCGCCCGTCCGGCGTCCAGCCGCACACCCGCGCGTCGGTGCTGCCCCAGTACGTCAGGCGGCGCGCGGGACCGCCCTCGACGGGGACCAGGTGGATCTCGGGGTCCAGGCTGCGCCAGGTGGTGAAGGCGACGTGGCCGCCGTCGGGGGAGAAGCGGGGGTGGCCCACCCGGGTCCGGTCGGCGGTCAGCCGCCGGGCCCGCGGGGGACGCCCCCCGGCGCCCTCGGGCACCAGGGGGGCGACCCACAGGTCGTCCTCGGAGACGAAGCACAGCAGGTCGTCGTGGAGGTGCGGAAACCTCAGGTACGCGCTGTCACTCATCCCGTCCATGGTCTGGGCGCGGGCGCGGGTCGGCAAGCGCGGCGGACGGTCAGGGCCCGGAGGGGGGCGGCGCGGGGGCCGGGGAGGGGACGAGCACCGGCTCGGCGCGGGGCCGGCCGCGGGCCGCCTCGGTGAGCTTCAGGCCGTTGGTCTCCGGCGCCCACATCAGGGCGGTGACCCCGCCGACCAGGGAGACCAGCCCCATGAAGGCCATGGACCACCCCAGGCCCAGGTGGGCCAGGCTCAGCGGCAGCACGAAGGTGCCGACGGCGGCCCCCACCCGGCTCGCGGCGGAGGCCAGGCCGACCCCGGAGGTGCGCACCGAGGTGGGGAAGACCTCGTCGGGGTAGATGCCGGGCAGGATGCTCATCAGGCCGTAGGAGTACAGGTAGCCGAAGAAGCACACGGTGGCGAGCCAGAGCGGCAGCAGGTGCCCGAGGCTCACCAGGAACAGCGTGGCCGCGCAGCCGAACATCGGCCAGACCAGCAGCGCCCGCCGCCCGATCCGGTCGACGAGGAACCAGCCGGAGGCCGCACCGGCCAGCGCGATCACCGTCCCCAGCAGGGCCGCGGCCAGCGCGTTGCCGCTCAGCCCGATGGCGCGGAGCACGGTGGGCTGGAAGAAGGTGATCGCGAAGTACGGCAGGACGATGCAGATCCAGAAGGTGCACACGAACACGGTCTGGCGCAGGTACGCGGAGGAGAACAGGACGCGGTAGCGGGTCGGTTCGGCCGTCTCGGCCGCCAGGTCCTCCAGCTCGTGGGCGTCCTGGAAGGTCTCCCGCATGATCGCCTGGGCCTCGTCGTGGCGCCCCTTGGACAGCAGCCAGCGCGGCGACTCCGGCAGCCCGTGGCGGGCCAGCAGGCACAGCGCGGCGGGCACGGCGCTGGCGGCGAGGGTGACGTGCCAGGCGTCCGGCCAGTGGGTGTTGACGAGGTAGCCGATCAGGTAGGCGACCACGTACCCGACGTTCCAGAGGATCTCCAGGATGCCGAGGTAGTTGCCGCGTCTGGCCCGGGGGGCGAACTCGGCCAGCATCGGCGAGCCGATGGAGTAGTCGGCGCCGACCGCGATGCCCATGAGGAGCCCGAGGGCGAAGACCTCCCAGGGCTCGGTGACGAAGAACATCAGCACGGCGGCGAGGAGGAAGACCGTCAGGTCGAGGGTGAACATCGGGCGCCGGCCCAGGTGGTCGGTGACCCAGCCGAGGAGCAGTCCGCCGAAGAACGTGCCGACCAGGGTGGAAGCCGAGATCAGCTGGTCCCACAGGGGGGTGACGCCGATGTCCCGGCTCATCGCGCTGCCCGCCAACGCCGCGGCCACCGAGGCGAAGACGAAGCCGTCGACGAACATGCCACCACCGGTGGCCAGGGTCAGTCGCCGCAGGAAGCCGCGGTGGTCCGGTGGGCGGGTGGCGGGGGTGGGGGAGAGGGGCGTCATCGATCGGGCCTTCCGTGGCGTCGGGTTCTGTCGGGGCGTCCGGTGTGTCCTTCGGTCCTCTCGGTGCGGGGTCGGTGGGCGGGGCCTCGGCGGTGCTCGGGGACACCGGGCACCGTCGGTCGGTGGTGGTCGCGGGTGCGACGCGAGGGGTCGGACAGTCCTGAGCTTCTCCCGTGAAGCCCGCGAAGAGAAGTGCTCAAAGGTGAGGATGGCGTGCCGGAATGCCGGGACGGGCCCGGTGCGCATGTGGTATTGCGGCCCGCCGGGCGACGCCCCGGCCGGAGCCCGGTGCCCGGTGACGGCCTCGTGTGCGGGCGGGTGGCCGGCCGGGGCCGCGCGACCGGTCCGGGGCGGAGGAGGTGCCCCCGCCGGCCCGCCGGGGGGCGAGGCCCTCCGCGGTGCGGTCTGCCGGCCCCTCCCGCGCGGTTCGCCCGCCGCCCCACGGGCCCCACTTCGCCTTCCCCACCCCTCTCACCAGCCCTGTCCCGCTTCCCGCAGATAAGGTGTTCTTGCGACTTTGTTGCAGTACCGCCACCATGAGAGGGCTGTCCGCCCTCGGCCAGCCCAGCAGACGCCAGCGAGAGAGCCCCCCATGCATGTTCCTGACGGATTCATCAACGCCCCGGTCTCGGTGGCGACCGGTGTGGTCGCCGTCGCCGCCGTGGGCGTCAGCCTGCGCGGTGCCCGTCGCGAACTGGCGGCCGGCGGACCGGGCGGCGAGGCGCTCGCGCCCATGGCGGGGCTCGTCGCCGCGTTCATCTTCGCCGTGCAGATGCTCAACTTCCCCGTCGCGGCGGGCACCAGCGGACACCTGCTGGGCGGGGCGCTGGCCGCGATACTCGTCGGCCCCTTCACCGCGGTGCTCTGCGTCTCGGTCGTCCTCCTCATGCAGGGCGTGCTGTTCGCCGACGGCGGCCTGACGGCCCTCGGCGTCAACATCACCGACATGGCGATCACCACCACCGTCGTCGCCTACCTCGTCTTCCGGCTGCTGGTGAAGGTGCTGCCGCGCCGCCGGTCGTCCGTCACCGGTGCGGCCTTCGTCTCCGCGCTGGTGTCGGTGCCCGCCGCCGCCTGCGTCTTCACGCTCGTCTACGCCCTCGGCGGGACCACCGACATCCCCATCGGACGGGTCTTCACCGCCATGGTCGGCGTCCACGTCCTCATCGGCATCGGTGAGGCGGTCATCACCGCGGCGACCGTCGGCGCCGTCCTCGCGGTGCGGCCCGACCTCGTCCACGGGGCCCGCGGCCTGAGCAAGCCGCTGGAGCTGCGGACCTCGCCGCTGACCCCGGTGCGGCCCGGCGAAGCCCGCACCGCGCAGGCCGGCGGCGAGGCGGCCCCCGCGGAGCCGGCCGCCCGGCCCGAGCCGGCCGCCCGGCCCGAGCCGGCCGCCGCCGAGCAGGACGCCGCCCCCGCCGCGCAGCCGCAGGCCGCCGCCCCGCGCCGCCGGTCGGTGCGCGGGCTGTGGATCGCCGGGCTGCTGGTCGCGGTGGTGTGCGCCGGCGGCATCAGCTACTACGCCTCCTCCAGCCCCGACGGCCTGGAGAAGGTCGCCCACGACCAGGGCATCGACAAGAACGAGACCGACCACGCCTCGAAGGACTCGCCGCTGGCCGGCTACAGCGTCAAGGACATCACCGACGCCCGCCTCTCCGGCGGTCTCGCCGGCGTCATCGGTGTCGGCGTGACCCTGGCCGTGGGCAGCGGCGTCTTCCTGGTCGTGCGCCGCCGTCGCGGCGGTGCCCAGGACCCGGCCGGGATCACCGTGCCCGGCGCCGAGCGGGAGACGGTCTGAGATGGGGGCGGGCCACTCCCACCGGCTCTACCGGCCCGGGCACTCGCCGGTGCACGCGCTGCCCGCCCACTGCAAGATCGCCGCGGCCTTCTGCTTCGTCCTCGTGGTGGTCTCCACCCCGCGCGCGGCGTTCTGGGCGTTCGCGCTGTACGCGGTCCTGCTCGCGGCGGTCACCGCTGCGGCCCGCGTACCGGCCGCCTTCCTGCTGCGGCGGCTGCTCATCGAGGTGCCCTTCGTGGCGTTCGCCGTCCTCATGCCCTTCGTCTCGCAGGGCCCGCAGGTCCACGCGCTGGGCATGGACCTGTCCGTCTCCGGGCTGTGGGGCGCCTGGAACGTCCTGGCCAAGGGCACCCTGGGCGTCGCCACCTCCGTCCTGCTGGCCACCACCACCGAACTGCGCGCCCTCCTGCTCGGCCTGCAACGCCTGCGCATGCCGCCCCTGCTGGTCCAGATCGCCTCGTTCATGATCCGCTACGGCGACGTGATCACCGACGAGATGCGGCGCATGCGGATCGCCCGCCTCTCCCGCGGCTTCGAGGCGCGGGGCGTGCAGCACTGGGGAGTGCTGGCCAAGTCCGCCGGGGCGCTGTTCATCCGCTCCTACGAGCGGGGCGAGCGCGTCCACCTGGCCATGGTCAGCCGCGGGTTCACCGGCACCATGCCGGTCACCGACCCCGTCACTGCGACCCGCGCCCAGTGGGCGCACGCCGCGGCACTGCCCGTCCTGGCCCTCGCGGTCTGTCTGGCAGGCTGGGCAGTGTGAACGCCCCCACGACCCCGCCCTCGCTGCACACAGCCGGCCTCGCCTACGCCTACCCCGACGGCCACCAGGCGCTCTTCGGCGTCGACCTCACCGTCGGGCGCGGTGAACGGGTGGCGCTGCTCGGCCCCAACGGCGCCGGCAAGACCACCCTCGTCCTGCACCTCAACGGCATCCTCACCGGCGGCGCCGGCTCGGTCACCGTGGCGGGGCTGCCCGTCGTACGGGAGAACCTCGCGGAGATCCGCCGCCGCGTCGGCATCGTCTTCCAGGACCCCGACGACCAGCTCTTCATGCCGACCGTCCGCGAGGACGTCGCCTTCGGCCCCGCCTCGGCCGGGCTGCGCGGCGCCGAGCTGGACGCGCGGGTGGCCGAGGCGCTGGACCGGGTCGGCATGGGCGACTTCGCCGACCGGCCGCCCCACCACCTCTCCTTCGGCCAGCGCCGCCGGGTGGCCGTCGCCACCGTCCTGGCGATGCGGCCAGAGATCCTGGTGCTGGACGAGCCCTCCTCCAACCTCGACCCGGCCTCCCGGCGCGAGCTCGCCGACATCCTGCGGGCCCTGGACGTCACCGTGCTGATGGTCACCCACGACCTGCCGTACGCCCTGGAGCTCTGCCCCCGCTCGGTGATCCTCTCCTCGGGCGTCATCGCCGCCGACGGCACCACCCAGGACCTGCTGTGCGACGCCGACCTGATGCGCGAGCACCGCCTGGAGCTGCCCTTCGGCTTCGACCCCCGCTCGGTGACGCTCCCCACCTGAGACACCGCCGGGCGGGCCGCCGCGCACCCCGGCCGACGGCCCGTCCGGCTGTGACGATCCCCACGCCCCCGCCGCTGTGGTCACCGACACCATTGCGGACGTTGCACCATTGATGGGTCACCGAGGCGACGGAAGAGAACGGGAAGCAGGAAAGCAGTGGTGGACGTCCAGGGCACGGTCGCGGGCGCTTATCAGCCGGTGCGCGACGCCTTCGCGGCCAACTTCGCCGAGCGTGGCGAGCGCGGCGCGGCCGTGGCCGTCTACCGGCACGGCGTCAAGGTCGTCGACCTGTGGGCCGGTACCCGCGACGCCGACCCCGACCGCACCCCCGCAGCGGCCCGCCGCGGCCGGCACGCACGGCCCGCCCGCCCCGCACCGCAGCCCGGGGACGACCCGCACACCCCGTGGCAGCAGGGCACCGCCCAGATCATCCGCTCCGCCGGCAAGGGCACGGCGGCGCTCGTCCCGCTGCTGCTGCACCAGCGCGGCCAACTCGACCTCGACGCACCCGTCGGCACCTACTGGCCGCAGTTCAAGGCCGCCGGCAAGGAACGCGTCCTGGTGCGCCACCTGCTGGCCCACCGCGCGGGCCTGCCCGTCCTGGACACCCCGCTCACCCCCGAGCAGGCCGTCGACGAGGAGAGCGGCCCCGCCGCCCTCGCCGCGCAGGCACCGGTGTGGGAGCCCGGCACCGACCACGGCTACCACGCGCAGACCTACAGCTGGCTGCTGGGCGAGCTGGTGCGCCGCGCCACCGGCCGCACCCTGGGCACCTGGTTCGCCGAGGAGATAGCCGGACCGCTCGGCCTGGACCTGTGGATCGGCGTCCCCGAGGCCGAGCAGCACCGCGTGGGACGCATCGCCGCCGTCGAGGCCCCGGCGCCCAAGGCCTCCGCCGGGCTGCGGATGCGCCCCAAGAAGGCCGTCGCCGAGGCCTACGCCGACCCCGGCTCACTGACCCGCCGCGCCTTCTCCACCATCGCGCCGGCCGCCGACGAGAACGACCCCGCCTACCGGGCCGCCGAACTCGCCGGCTCCAACACGGTCGCCACCGCGCGCGCCCTGGCCCGCTGCTACGCCGCCCTCCTCGGCCCCGTCGAGGGCCACCCCCGGCTCCTCGCGCCGGCCACCCTGACCCTGGCGCGCAGCGAGGAGTCCGCGGGCCCCGACCGCACCCTCGTGGTCAACACCCGCTTCGGCCTGGGCTACATGCTGCACAGCCCCTCCGCCCCGTTCCTCGCGCCCGGCTCCTTCGGCCACCCCGGCCGCGGCGGCCCCCTCGCCTTCGCCGACCCCGAGTCGGGGATCGCCTTCGGCTACGTCACCAACGGCATGCAGTCCGGCGTCACCGTCGACCCCCGCGCGCAGGCGCTGGTGCGGGCGGTGCGCCGCTCGCTGGAGAACGCCGAGGACTGACCGCCCGGCGGCCCGGCGGGGCGGAAACCGGGTGCGGCGCGGCGCCCGGCGCCCCAGGATGAGGCCCGGTGGCATCCGCCCCCGCACCGCCCCCGAGAGGACACGAGCGTGTTCCGAGTGACCGTCCGCGGCAAGTTCGACGGCCTGACCGAAGCCGACCGCACCGCGCTGAAAGCCACCCGCGACCCCTTCCAGGCCGCGTTCACCCCCGAGGGCACCTTCAGCTACGACACCTCGGTCTCGGCCTTCACCTTCCGCTGCCAGGTGCCGGCCGCCGCGGAGGAGGACGGGGAGGCGGAGGCCACCGCCGGGGCGCTCGCCGCCCTCGACGCGCACGGCCTGCCGTACCAGGTGCTCAAGGTCGCCGTTACCGACATGCGGACCGTCAGGATCCGCCGCAAGGGACGCTGACCGGCCCGGTCGGGCCTCCCGCCCCGAGGCCGACGCCCCCTGGCCCGGTGGACGGTGACCGTCCTACGCTTCCCGCCGGCGGGACCCGGACCGGCACGGCCCCGGGCCCGGACTTGAGGAGGAGGCGGGGCGTTGCGACGGTTCGAGGGATACGCGGCGATGGTCACCGGCGCGGGGCGCGGCATCGGCGAGAGCGTGGCCCGCAGGCTGGCGGCCGAGGGCGCGCGGGTGCTGGTGACCGACGTGGACGCGGCCCGGGCCGAGGAGGCCGCGGCGGGGGTTTGCGCCGCGGGCGGTGAGGCCCTGGCGCACCCCGCGGACGTCACCTCACGCCCCTCGGTGGAGGCCGCCGTGCGTTGCGCCGTGGACCGCTTCGGCCGGCTGGACGTCCTCGTCAACAACGCCTACGCCACCCACGAGGAGGCACCCCGGCTGGAGGACGAGGACGACGAGGGCTGGCAGCGCGACCTCGACACCACACTCACCGGTGCCTTCCGCTGCTGCCGCGCAGCCCTCCCGCACCTGGCCGCGGCAGGCGGCCGGGGATCAGTCGTCAACATCGGCTCGGTCAACGGCATCCAGGACTTCGGCGGCCACGCCTACAGCGCCGCCAAGGCCGGGCTGGCCTCGCTGACCCGCACCCTCGCCGGGCAGGCCGCCGCCCGCGGGGTCCGCGTCAACCTCGTCGCCCCGGGCACCGTCGCCACCCCGGCCTGGGAGGACCGCGGCACCGACCTGGAGCGGGCCGCCCGCGCCTACCCCCTCGGCCGCGTCGGCAGGCCCGAGGACGTGGCGGCGGCCGTCGCCTACCTCGCCTCGTCCGACGCGGCCTGGGTCACCGGCGTCACCCTCCCCGTCGACGGCGGCGTCCTCATCGCCAACAGCGAGCTGCGGCGGGCGCTGGCGGGGCAGTAGCCCCCGGGCGCTCCCCGCCCGCCGCGCCCCGGCCGGATCACCCCGTGTGCAGCATCAGCCCGATCCCGGCCACCATCAGCCCCGCCGCGGCGAACCGCGGCAGCCCGAACCGCTCCCGGAAGACGACCGTGCCGATCGCGGCGCCCACCAGGATCGAGGACTCGCGCAGCGCCGCCACCGGCGCCAGCTCCGCCCGGGTCTGCGCCCAGAGCACCAGCCCGTAGGCGGCCAGGGACAGCATCCCGCCGAACAGCCCTCGCCACACCACCGGCCGCAACTGCGTCCCCAGCGCCCGGCCGCGGACGGCCAGCGCCACCACCGGCACCGGCAGCGCCTGCACGAGCATCAGCCAGCCGACATAGCCCAGCGGCGAACCGGAGGCCCGCACCCCGACACCGTCGACCGTGGTGTACGCGGCGATGGCCAGCCCGGTGGCCACCGCGGCGGCGACCGCGGCCCCGCTCGGCCTCGCCGCTCCCCGCCCGTCCCCGCCCGCCGCGCCCCGCCCCGGCGTCAGCAGGCCGCTCAGGGCCAGCAGCACCAGGCCCGCGCAGGACAGCGCCACCCCGGCGATCGCCCAGCCGCCGGGCACCTCGCCCACGAAGAGCGCCGCCAGCACGGTGACGACCAGCGGCGCGGTGCCCCGGGCGATGGGGTAGACCTGCCCGAAGTCGCCCAGCCGGAAGGACCGCATCAGCGCTGCCTGGTAGGCGAGGTGGAGCACGGCGGAGACCGCCAGGTACGGCCAGGCGCCGGCTGCCGGGAACGGCGCCAGCACGGCCGGGACCACCCCCGCGAGCGCGCCGCCCGTCACCACCAGCGTGAACGCGACCAGCTTGTCGGCGAGGGCGTGCGCCATCGCGTTCCACCCGGCGTGCAGGACCGCCGCCAGCAGGACCGCGGCCACCACCGTCGGGGTCACGCCGGCTCCCCGGGCCCTGCCCCCGGCCGGCGGTCCCCCGGGGGCGCCCCGTCGCGCGGCCGGGCCTCGGCGGGGACGGGGAGGACGGGTTGGGCGAGGAACATGCCCGCACGCTAACGAAGGCCCCCGGGCCGCCGCGACCCCCTGCCCGGACGGGGGCGGAGCGCCCGCGCCGGCCGGACCGCACCGTCACGCGGCGGCCGGTCACGCGGCGGCCGGTCACGCGACGGCCGGTCACGCGGCGGCCGGTCACGCACCGGGGCCCCGCCACCGGACGTGGTGGCGGGGCCCCGGGAGGCTGCGCGGCCCGGGCGGACCGCCGGCTCACCCCGCCGTCAGCACCGCCCGCACCAGCGGCCCGGCGTTGGTGCCGCCGTGCCCGGACGCCGGGACCACGGCCGCCGCCGCCACGTCGTCGCGGTAGGCGGTGAACCAGGCGTTGGGCTTCTTCTGGTTGTCGACCTCCGCGGAGCCGGTCTTGGCGCCGATGTCACCGGAGAGCCCGGCCATGGCCTCGGCGCCGGTGCCCGAGGTGGCCGTCAGACGCATCAGGTACTTCAGCTTCGAGGCGGTCGAGGCGTTCAGCGTCTTCGGGGCCCTGGCCAGGGTGCGGTGGTCCACGCTCGGCGCCACCAGGTAGGGCTGGTGGAAGCCGCCGGTGCGCACCGTCGCCGCGAGCGAGGCCACGTTCAGCGGGTTCATGCGTACCCCGCCCTGCCCGATGAGGGAGGCCGCCATCTGCGCGTCGCTCTGCACCGGCACCGAACCGTCGAAGGAGGGGATGCCGGTCTGCCAGTTCAGGCCGATACCGAAGTAGTCCCGGGCCTCCTGGGTGAGGTCGGAGTTCTCCAGCTTGGGCGCCATCTTGATGAAGGCGTTGTTGCAGGAGGCGGCGAAGCTCTGCGCGAAGGTGCCGTGGTCGATCTTGGACTTGTCCAGGTTCTGGAACTTCCAGCCGCCGTAGGTGAAGTACTGCGGGCAGGGGTGTTCCTTCTCGGGGGAGGTCAGGCCCTTGTCCATGAGCAGCGCCGAGGTGACGATCTTCATCGTCGAGCCGGGGGCGAGCGAGCCCTGCGTCGCGCTGTCGAAGCCGCCGGCCGGCGAGTTGGCGATGGCCAGGACCTCACCGGTGCTCGGCTTGAGCGCCACCAGCGAGGCGTGGTCCCTGGTGGCCACCGCCTTCTCGGCCGCCGACTGCATGGTGGCGTCCAGGGTGGTGTGGAGCGTGCCCGGCGTGCCCTGGGAGAGGGTCTTCAGCGTCTTGTCCGGCTGCTGCTTCGCACCGCCGCGGGCCTTGGCCCGGTCGACGAAGAACTCCACGCCCGGCTTGCCGTCGGTCTTGTCGCCGTAGCGTTCCCGCAGGGCGGCGAGCACCCCGGACAGCGCCGGGTGCTGGGCGGCGGTCAGCTCGCGTCCGGCGCGGTCGACGGCCTTGATCGGCGGCGCGTCGGCCTCACCGGTGCGGAGCTGGTCGCCCTCGCCGAGATCGGGGTGGATGACGGACGGCTTCCAGTCGACGACCGGCTTGCCGGTGGTGGTGTCGCGGACCACCGTCAGCGCCGTGGCGTAGGAGACGGGAGAGGTCAGGCCCTTGTACTCGATGCGGCCGCTGACCTGGAAGGGCACCTTCGCCCCGGTGGGCGCGGTGGGCGTGAGCGTGACGTGGGAGATGTGGGCGGTGGTGCGGTAGGCGGTCAGGGCGGTGCCGGCGGCCTTCTCGTCGTCGGTGAGGGCGGCGGCGGCCTTGACGTCCTGCGCGCTCCAGGCCTTGAGGAAGCGCTGTGCGGTGGTGCGGACCTCGGTGGCGCTGGGCGGGCCGGTCTTCACCGAGGGAGAGGGCTTCGCGTCGTCGCCGGCCTGCACCTGCTGACGCTGGTCGCCGGAGTGCGCCATCCAGGCACCGATGCCGACGCCGGCTCCCGCGAGGACCACCAGGCCCGCCGCCCCGGCGACCACGCCGTTCCTGACCTCACGCCGCATGACCACTCCAACCCCTCCCGGAACCTCGTCCCTGCCACGCTCACAAGAACGTGCTGCGCACTCTAGGGGACACGGGGCGGTGCTCTTGACCCGCAGCCGGGTCGGTCACCGGAATGTGACCGGGCGGGGCGGGGGGCCTTGGGCGCCGCGGGGGCGTTCGTCGGGAAGGAGGGAGCCGGTGAGGTGTGACCGGCCGGGCCGCGTGTAACCGTCGGGAAGGAGGGCACCCCGGTCGCCCCAGGTCCGCCACGAGTGCGTGCCGGTCGGGAACAGCTGATCGGTGCGGTGCCGTTGTCCCACTGCGGGCCAGGCCGCCGGCAGGCGCCTGGCCCGCCGTCGCGGCAGTCCGCCGCGCACCCGGACCCGTCGTACCCCTGTGGAAGGACCCCTCCATGTCTGACCGGCCCTTGACGCTCATGGCAGTGCACGCCCACCCCGACGACGAGGCCACCAGCACCGGCGGCGTCCTTGCCCGGTACGCCGCTGAGGGCGTCCGCACGGTTCTGGTGACCTGTACCGACGGCAGCTGCGGCGACGGGCCGGGCGGCGTCAAGCCGACCGATCCCGGACACGACCCGGCGGCCGTCGCGCTGATGCGGCGCCAGGAACTCCGGGCCAGCTGTGACGTCCTGAAGATCAGCGACCTGGAGATGCTCGACTACGCCGACTCCGGGATGATGGGCTGGCCGAGCAACGACGCCCCGGGTTCCTTCTGGCAGACCCCGGTGGAGGAGGGCGCCGCCCGGCTCGCGGACCTCATGCGGCACTACCGGCCCGACGTGGTCGTCACCTACGACGAGAACGGTTTCTACGGCCACCCCGACCACATCCAGGCGCACCGCATCACGATGGCCGCGCTGGAGATGGTGGCCGAGCCGGCGCCGAAGGTCTACTGGACGACGATGCCCCGTTCGGGGATGCAGCGGTTCGGCGAGGTGATGCGCGAGTTCGGCGAGGAGATGCCGGAGCCCGATCCCGCCGAGGCCGCCGCGATGATGGAGATAGGCCTTCCCGACGAGGAGGTCACCACCTGGGTGGACACCACCGGGTTCAGCGGGCAGAAGTTCGACTCGCTGGCCGCGCACGCCAGCCAGGGCGAGAACATCTTCTTCCTCAAGATGGGCAAGGAGCGGTTCGGCGACCTGATGTCCATGGAGACCTTCGTACGGGTCCGGGACACCACCGGCGCCGCCCTGCCCGAGAACGACCTCTTCGCCGGACTGCGCTGACCCGCAGGCTCGACGCGGCTCGACGGCCTGACGCCGGCGCCGTCCGGGCCGACCGGAGGCGTCCTGTGGCGCACGTTCCCACGAGCGTGCGCCACAGGACGGAGGAGACCGGCCGGCGGTGACCGCCGTGCGCCCTCAGCGGTCCCTTGCGGCCTCGGTCACCGGGCCCGTCACCCCGGTGGCCCCGGGCGTCCCCGCCCGGGACGGTGCGAGCGGCTCGCCGCCGGCCAGGACGGTCCTGGCGGTCACCCGGTCCAGGGCGCCCTCCCACCGCGAGACGACGAAGACCGCCACGCAGTTGCCCAGGAGGTTGGTGGCGACCCGCATGGAGTCCATGATCCGGTCCACGCCCAGGAGCAGCGCGACCGCCGACGCGGGGATGACGCCCAGCGCGGAGGCCGTGGCGGACAGGGCGAGGAAGGCCGAACCCGGCACCCCGGCCATGCCCTTGCTCGTCAGCATCAGCACCAGCACGACCGTGATCTGCTGGCCCAGCGTCAGGTGGACGTCGACGGCCTGGGCGATGAACAGGGTGCCGATCGAGAGGTAGATCGACGCCCCGTCGAGGTTGAAGGAGTACCCGGTGGGCACCACCAGCCCCACGGCGTCGTCACGGCAGCCGGCGGCCCGCAGCTTCTGCATCATGCGGGGCATCACCGTCTCGCTGGAGCCAGTACCGAGGGCCAGCAGCAGTTCCTCCCTGGTGTACCGGACGAACTTCCACAGGCTGAGCCCGGTGACGGCCCGCAGCGCGCACCCCAGCAGGACGACGAAGACCAGCGCGACCCCGTAGCAGACGGCGATCAGCTTGCCGTAGGTGCTCATGGCGCCGAGCCCGTACTGCGCGACCAGGTGGGCGGTGGCCCCCAGGACGGCGAGCGGCGCGAGCTTCATGATGTAGCCGACGACGGTGAAGACGACCTCCTGGCCCTGCTCCACCAGCGGCAGGATCTGCGGCACCCGCTGCCGGCCCAGGTGCAGCAGGGCGACCCCCACCAGGCAGGCCAGCACCAGCACCTGGAGCAGGGAGTTCTCGGCGAAGGCGCCGACCGCGCTGTTCGGCAGCGAGTCGAGGACGAACTGCGCCGTGCTCGGCAGGTGGCCGCCGCCCGTCTGCGCGTCCACGGCCCCCTTGTCCAGCGAGTCGGGGTCCACGTGCATCCCGGCGCCCGGGGCCAGCAGGTTCGCCCCCACGAGACCCACCACCAGGGCGACGCTGGTGGCCGCCTCGAACCAGATCAGCGCCTTGACGCCGATGCGCCCGAAGGACTTCAGGTCGCCCGCCTTGGTGATTCCGGTGACGACCACGCAGAACACCAGGGGGGCGATGAGCGCCTTGATCAGACGGACGAAGCCGTCCCCGAGCGGTTGCAGCGCCCCGCCCACCTGCGGCCACTGGCTGCCGACGAGTACGCCGACCAGCAGGGCCACCAGCACCTGGGCGAACAGACTGGAACGCAGGGTGCGCCCCACGCGACGGACGAAGGCACCTTCGGGGGGGTGTGGCACGGGCCCTCCAGGGAACGCGAGTTCTGGGATGCGGACTTCGTTTTCCGTTGCCCGCCACTATGAGCCCCACGTGATCTTCGGTAAAGGGTCCAGTTCCGCTCGGCTGTCTCTTTGTGGGTTCATCCAGTCCGGGTCACACCGTGTCGCCGGGCGCGAGACACCGGTGCCGCCCCTGGCGGAGCGGTCGCACCGCGCGTTCCAGGTCGACCAGGACGTCGCCCGGCGAGGCCTCCCGGGCCCCGACCGTCACCTCGACCGCGGGCTCCCGGCCGTAGGTCGTCAGGGTCCGCACCCCCTCGGTCTGCGCACGGTGCTCGTCGAGGACCCAGTCCACGCCGTCCACGGTCATGCAGGGATCCGGCGTCGGTGCGGGGGGCGTCACCCCGCAGCGCAGCACGACGCTCCCGTCGCCCCACGCCGCGGTGCCCGCCCCCGTGGTCTCCACCCGCTGCCGCCCCAGAAGTTTCCGGGGCAGCCTCGCGAGGGCGTCGGCGCAGGCGCGGTCGCCGGCGTGGGGGGCCTGGTCCACCGAGTAGGCGGAGGGGACGAGGAGTGCGCAGGCCACCGCGGTCAGCGCCCCCGCAAGGAGGACGCCGCCGACGAGGAGGCCCTTCGCGCGCCGTGAACGGGAAGTCATGGGGTCAGTCTCCGCAAGGACGCGGGGGCGCGGCCGCGGTTTCCCGGAACCAGGAGCAGCCACCGCTTCCGGCAAGGTCAGTGGCGCACGTCCCGCCGCACGTGCGCCACCGGACGTCCCTTGCCGGAACCGGTTGCTAGATCCAGGAGTCGAACCACATCCGGTGCTGCCAGGCGTCCTTGGAGATCGGCAGGCCGGTGTAGATCGGGTAAAAGTAGACGAAGTTCCAGATGATCAGCAGGACCAGCACGGCCGAGGCCACGATGCCCACCGTCCGGCGCCGCTCGTCAGAGCCCGGGGGCCCGACCAGTGCGCCGATGGCCATCGCCAGGGCCAGGCAGACGAAGGGCACGAAGACGACGGCGTAGAACAGGAAGATCGTGCGGTCCTGGTAGTGGAACCACGGCAGGTAGCCCGCGGCGACACCGCAGGCGATCGCCCCGGCCCGCCAGTCGCGGCGGAAGACCCAGCGCCACAGGACGTACAGCAGGGCCAGGCACCCGGCCCACCACAGCAGCGGTGTGCCGAGCGCCAGGACCTCGCGGGCGCAGCCGCCCGCCGCGGTGCAGCCGTCGTGGCCGGTCGCGGGGGCCTCGTAGAAGTAGGAGACGGGCCGGCCCTGCACCAGCCAGCTCCAGGGGTTGGACTGGTAGGTGTGCGGCTGCGAGAGGTTGGTGTTGAAGTCGAAGACCTGCAGCTCGTAGTGGATGAGGCTGCGCAGCCAGTCCGGCACCCAGGTCCAGCCGGCCGCGCGTCCCTCCGGGGTGCTCGCCCAGTCGCGGTAGTAGCCGCCGCGGGTGACCAGCCATCCCGTCCAGGTCGCCAGATAGGCGAGCACGCCGAGCACGGCGGTGGCCAGGAAGGTCGGCAGCAGGTCGCGGTGGAGGACCGTCCGGTACGGCCGCCGGGCTCCGGCGACACGGCGGGCGCCGACGTCCCACAGCAGGACCATCACCGCGAACGCCGCCAGGTAGAAGGCCCCGTTCCACTTGGACGCAGTGGCCAGGCCCAGGCAGAGGCCGGCCGCCAGCCGCCACGGCCGCCTGCCCAGGCGCATCGTGGCGACCGTGGCGTCCGGCCGGGTGAAGCCGTCGGCGTCCACCGGCAGCGCCGCGGCCAGCTTCGCGCGGGTGCGGTCCCGGTCCACCAGCAGGCAACCGAACGCCGCCAGCACCCAGAACATCACCAGCAGGTCCAGCAACGCGGTGCGGCTCATCACGAAGTGCAGGCCGTCCACGGTCATCAGCAGCCCCGCCAGGCAGCCCAGCACCGTGGACCGCATCAGCCGGCGACCGATACGGCAGAGCAGGAACACCGACACCGTGCCGACCAGCGCCACCGTGAACCGCCAGCCGAAGGGGTTCATGCCGAACAGCCACTCGCCGACCGCGATCATCCACTTGCCGAGCGGTGGATGCACCACGTACGAGGGGTCGGAGCTCAGCAGCACCTTCGAGGGGTGGCCGACCAGGGCGTTGTTGGCGTCCTTGGCCCAGGTGCCCTCGTACCCGAACTGGAGCAGGGACCAGGCGTCCTTCGGGTAGTAGGTCTCGTCGAATATCACCGCGTGCGGGCTGCCGAGCCGTACGAAGCGCAGCACGCCCGCCACCAGCGCCACCAGCAGCGGTCCGCCCCAGCCCGACCAGCGCGCCAGCCGCGCGGCGAGCGCCGGGCCGCAGCCCAGCAGGGACCAGACCCGGGTGCCGGGCTGCGGGAAGGGCGGCACCAGCCGCTCCCGCAGGTCTGCCCCGACCCGGGCGGTGTACCCGAAGCGGCGCAGCCGCTGCTGCCACACCGGCGGGCCCTCCGGGGCCTCCTCGGCGGCGGGGAGGTTGGTCGCGGTGTCACTCGTCACCGGGCCATCGTAGGGAAGCCGGCTGTGGGACCGGGTCCCACGCGGCCCGGTTCAGGGCCGGGCGTGGCATACCTGACACCCGAGGGGCCCACCCCGGGCCCTCCCTGCGCCGCGGGGCGCCGCGCCGCGCCGGCCCGGGCGGCCCCCTGCGAGGATGGTCGGGTGACTGGAACGCTCGTACTCGCCGGAACACCGATCGGTGACACCTCGGACGCCCCGCCCCGCCTCGCCCAGGAGCTGCTCGCGGCCGACCTGATCGCCGCCGAGGACACCCGGCGGCTGCGACGGCTCACCCAGGCGCTCGGCGTCCACACCACCGCCCGGGTCGTCTCCTACTTCGAGGGCAACGAGTCGGCGCGCACCCCCGAGCTCGCCGAGGCGCTGGCGGGCGGTGCGCGGGTGCTGCTGGTCACCGACGCCGGCATGCCCTCGGTCTCCGACCCCGGCTACCGGCTCGTCGCGGCGGCCGTGGAGCGCGGTGTGCGCGTCACGGCCGTGCCCGGGCCCTCCGCCGTCCTCACTGCGCTGGCCGTCTCCGGGCTGCCCGTCGACCGGTTCTGCTTCGAGGGGTTCCTGCCCCGGAAGGCGGGCGAGCGGCTCGGCCGACTGCGGGAGGTCGCCGCCGAGCGCCGCACCCTCGTCTACTTCGAGGCCCCGCACCGCCTCGACGACACCCTGGCGGCGATGGCCGAGGTCTTCGGCGCCGACCGCCCGGCCGCGGTGTGCCGGGAGCTGACCAAGACCTACGAGGAGGTCAGGAGGGGCCCGCTGGCCGAACTGGCGCAGTGGGCTGCCGAAGGCGTGCGCGGCGAGATCACGATCGTGGTCTCGGGCGCCGCCGAACCGGGCCCCGCCGACCTGGACGCCGGGGAACTGGTGCGCCGGGTACAGGTGCGGGAGGAGGCGGGAGAACGGCGCAAGGAGGCGATCGCCGCGGTGGCCGCGGCGGCGGGCCTGCCCAAGCGCGAGGTCTTCGACGCCGTCGTCGCCGCCAAGAACGCCGGGGGCGGGCGGCCGGCCGCGGGGAACTGAGGGGCGCTGCGGGGGAGCGGCACGGCTCTCGGCGCGGGCCCCGGCCCGCGCTCCGGCCCGGTCATCCGTTCGACCTCGTCGGCCGTTGGCAAAGCCGCTTAAAGCGCTGGTCTCGCCGGGACGGGCGGTTCGTCACGGGTTCGCCACTCCTGTGCCAAATATGTGCCAACAGGTGGCGGACGCACTGTCGGCCTGCCGTTCGGAGGAGTCCACTGGAGAGAGGGGATTCCTTCCCCCGCCGAACCACACCTTGTCCTCAGCAGTGGACAAGAGGAGCTGCACATGAGTGAGATCGCAGGTATTCCGGCAACCTCCAGCGGACCCCACCCCACCCCGCCGCAGCACGGGCACCCGCACCCCGACGCACACGAGGCGTACTCCTTCGCCTGCATGAGGTGCGGCCACGGCTGGGAGCAGGCGTACGACATAGAGCACCACGTCGACGCCGAGGGACACACCACCGTCGTCTACATAGCCGACGGCGTCCGTGTCCCCTCGCCGCTGACCCGGCCCACCTGCCAGAACTGCGACGGGCACCTGGTGCGCATCATGCGGGCCGGCCGCGTGGACGCCGCCTCCCAGGCCTCGACCGGCGGCCTGGCCGCCGCCGGCCGCAAGCCCGTCGTCGGCGGGCGGACGCGCGGGAAGACCGCACCCGGGGCACCGGCCTCCGAGCAGGCCGGGGAGGCCCCGGGCCGGGAGCCCGGCTCGACCGTGGCCGCGGACCGGCGCCCCCACCGGCATCTGTCCGACCTGTTCCATGCCCTGTGGGAGCACGTCCCCCCGCACCACCACCGCGCCTGACCGGCCCACGCGGGGCGCGAGGCGGCCACCGGGCCGGCCGCGCCCCGCGTCGCGCCGGCGGCCGGCCCGGGCCGCCCCGACGCCTGCGGCGGCACCCGCCATAGGATCGCGGCCATGAGTTCCCAGGCCGACAAGGACACCCCACCGCCCCTGCCCGAGCCGCTGCCGGTGGCCGTCGCCGACTCGCACACCCACCTGGACATGCAGTCCGGCACCGTCGAGGAGGCGCTCGCCAAGGCCGCCGCCGTGGGGGTCACCGCCGTCGTGCAGGTCGGCTGCGACGTGCCGCGCTCGGAGTGGGCCGCGGACATCGCCGCACGTCACGAGAGTGTTCACGCGGCGGTGGCCCTGCACCCCAACGAGGCGCCGCGGATCGTCCACGGCGACCCCGAGGGAGCCCCGGGCGCCGCGGCGGACGGCGGGCCGCGGGCCCCCGGCGGTCGTGCCGCCCTCGACCAGGCGCTGGCGCGGATCGACGAGCTCGCCGCGCTGCCCCAGGTCCGGGGCGTGGGGGAGACCGGCCTGGACTACTTCCGCACCGGCGAGGAGGGCCGCCGGGCGCAGGAGGACTCCTTCCGGGCACACATCGAGATCGCCAAGCGCCACGGCAAGGCACTGGTCATCCACGACCGGGACGCCCACGCCGACGTGCTGCGGGTGCTGCGCGAGGAGGGCGCCCCCGAGCGGACCGTCTTCCACTGCTACTCCGGCGACGCCGACATGGCGCGGGAGTGCGCCGAGGCCGGCTACTTCATGTCCTTCGCCGGCAACGTGACCTTCAAGAACGCCCAGAACCTGCGGGACGCCCTGGCCGCCGCCCCCGCAGAACTCGTCCTCGTCGAGACCGACGCCCCCTTCCTCACCCCCGCCCCCTTCCGCGGCCGCCCCAACGCCCCCTACCTGATCCCGGTGACGCTCCGCGCCATGGCCGAGGTCAAGGGGCTGGACGTCGCGGACCTCGCCGGTACCGTCGCCGCCAACACCGCACGGGCCTTCGCCTACTGACGCGGACGGCGGAGGGCAGCGCGCAACGCTGGGTGAAGAGGCGACTTTGGAGAGTTACCGGCGCTGAGCTACATTCCGGGCCGTCAACCGGATCCCGGGGCAAGTGAGGCGTCGTGAGTCGATCTCGTGGAAGCCGCAGCGTGGCGGCCGTCGGTGACGGTCCGCACCAGGCGGTGCCGTACCCCGCGGTGCAGCCCCAGGCCGGGCCGGAGGAGCCGTGGCGCGACCCCCGGCGTCCCTCGGACGGGTGGTACCCGGGACACGAGACGGTAACGGCCGGGTACGGCGACGCCCCGGCCACTACCCCCGCGGCGCCCTGGGGGGTGCCCCGCCCCGCCTCCCCGCCCGACGCGCGCACCGCCGAGCCCTCGGACCGGCCCGGCCAGGACACCTGGGACACGCCGGTCCGCAGCGTCCCGCCCTACGAGGCGGTCCCCTTCGGCGACCCGCCCCCCTACGGCGAACCGCCGGCAGCCGGACCTCTCGACGGCCCGGCGCGGCAGCTGTACCGGGGGCCGGCCGAGCCGCTGCGGGTGGTGCCCGAGCCGTACGGCGGGGGCGAGCCGGCCTGGGCGGGGTGGGAGCCGGCACCCGCGTCCGGTTACGGCCGACCGCAGGCGGACACCTCGGTGCTCACCAGCCGGGGCGCCTTCGGGCCCGTGGACACCGGCCTGTTCCGCACCGCCTTCGCCACCGGCGGCAGGCACCCCGCGGCAGGCGAGGGCTTCGGTCCGCCGCCGCAACCGGCCACGCCCGACGGCCACCACCCCGCCGCTGCCCAGAGCCCCGCCCCCCACCCGTGGGACCGGCCCGTCGCCCCGACCGCCGTCCTCCCCGCCACGGCGTGGCCGGGCCCGGCCCCCCAGCAGTGGCCCCAGCCGGTGGCCGACACGCTCACGCCGGTACCCCCCGGGCTCGCGGACAGCGCCCCGGCCCGCGAGGGGGAGCACCGGGACGCGGCGCTGCCCCTCGCCCCCGTGCGCAGCCTCCCGCCCGTCTCCCACCGCCGGCCGCAGGCACCGGCAGGACAGCCCACGGGGCGCCGCAGAGCCGAACCGTCCACCGCTGCACCGCCGACCGCACAACCGTCCGCGGCCCACGGCGAGGACGCGGCGGCCGGTCGTGAGGCCGCCCGTCCCCTCCCCGCCCGCAGCGCCCGCCACGCCCGCCCGCCGACGGGCGGCACCGCCCGCGACACGGCAGGCGCCACCGGCCTCGCCGACCAGACCGTCCCGCAGCCCCGGCACGCCGCACCCCGCGCTGTGCCCACCCCCCGGCCCGCCGCCTCCGGCAGCCACCGCGGCCAGGCGGCGGCCGGCGGACGCCGTGCCGCCGGCCGGCCGGCCCCCCGCCGCGCAACGCGCAGCG
This sequence comes from Streptomyces sp. NPDC059740, assembly GCF_042733155.1. Lineage (NCBI taxonomy): Bacteria > Bacillati > Actinomycetota > Actinomycetes > Kitasatosporales > Streptomycetaceae > Streptomyces > Streptomyces sp. NPDC059740. The sequence continues at coordinate 206,665 of NZ_JBHWGP010000011.1, forward strand.
CCCCCCGCCGCCGGGACGGCGAACGCTCCGAGGCGCTGCGCCGGCTGCTGCCGCAGGCCCTGGTGGTGGCCTTCCTGGCCGGCGGCACCTCCGCCTTCGTCGCGGGCGAGAAGGCGGTCCGGCTCAGCGTCGACGGAGCCCCCCGCACCCTGCACACCTTTGCCGGGGACGTCGACGAACTCCTGGCCGCCCAGCACGTCGACGTCGGCGAGCACGACATCGTCGCGCCCGCGCCCGGCACCGACATCGCCGACGGCGACGAGGTCGTGGTGCGCTACGGGCGTCCCGTGATGCTCACCCTCGACGGGCGCCGCCGCCGGGTGTGGACCACCGCGCGGACCGTGGACGGCGCCCTGCGCCAGCTCGGCGTCCGTGCCGAGGGCGCCTACCTCTCCGCCTCGCGCTCCTCCCCGATCGGCCGCCACGGCCTGGACCTGGCGGTCCGCACCGAACGCGGCGTGGTCTTCGTCGCCGACGGCCGGGAGCACCTGGTGCGCACCAACGCCGCGACGGTCCGTGAAGCTCTGGAGCAGGCCGGCATCACCCTCGACGGGGACGACACCACCTCGGTGCCGCTGGACAGCTTCCCGCGCGACGGCCAGTCCGTCTCGGTGCTCCGCATCAGCGGCTCGCAGCAGGTCCGCGAGGTGTCGCTGCCGTACCGCACCGTCCGCCGCGAGGACCCCGACCTGTTCCGGGGCACCGAGTCGGTGGTGCAGCAGGGCCGGCCCGGCGTCAAGCGCCTGACCTACCACGTGCGGACCGTCAACGGCGTCAAGCAGCGGCCCCGCAGGACGGGCGAGGTGGTGGTGCAGGCGCCGCGGGACGAGATCGTCCACGTCGGCACCCGGCCGCTGCCCACCTCGGTGGCCGGCGCCGACGGTCTCAACTGGCACGCCCTGGCCCAGTGCGAGGCCGGTGGCAGGCCCCACGCGGTGGACCCCTCGGGCACCTACGGCGGCCTGTACCAGTTCGACCAGGGCACCTGGCACCGCCTCGGCGGCCAGGGCAGGCCGCAGGACGCACCCGCCCAGGAGCAGACCTACCGGGCCAAGAAGCTGTACGTCAGCCGGGGGGCGAGTCCGTGGCCGGTGTGCGGCCGTAAGCTTCACCAGTGAGCCGGGCCGCCATCCGGCGCGCCCGCGACCAGCGGAGCCGGCTCACAGAACGCGGCGCGGCCCGGCTGGGGCGGTGCGAGAGGCGAGCGGACACGGAAGGGCACACGTCGTGCCGGCACCACCGGCGGCCACGGGCCCCGGCGCGGTGGCCGGGACGGCGGACACGGGCATGAGCGAGCGCAGCGCAGACGGCAGGGGCGGCACCACGGGCACGGCGGGTGCCCCGGACGGCGAGGCCGCGGGCGGCGCCGCCCCGCCCGGTGAGGGCCCCGGCGCCCTCCTCGGCCCCGCCGACGTCCGGGAACTGGCCACCGCCCTGGGCGTGCGGCCCACCAAGCAGCGCGGCCAGAACTTCGTCATCGACGCCAACACCGTGCGCCGCATCGTGCGGACGGCCGAGGTGCGCCCCGAGGACACCGTGGTCGAGATCGGGCCGGGCCTCGGCTCGCTGACCCTGGCGCTGCTGGAGGCCGCGGGCCACGTCACGGCCGTCGAGATCGACGACGTCCTGGCGGCGGCCCTGCCCACCACCGTCGCCGCCCGGCTGCCGGAGCGCGCGGACCGCTTCGACCTGGTCCACAGCGACGCGATGCTGGTCACCGAACTGCCGGGCCCGGCCCCGACCGCGCTCGTCGCCAACCTGCCCTACAACGTCGCGGTGCCGGTGCTGCTGCACATGCTGGCCACCTTCCCCACCATCGAGCGCAGCCTGGTCATGGTGCAGTCCGAGGTGGCCGACCGGCTGGCCGCCCGGCCCGGCAACCGGGTCTACGGCGTGCCCTCGGTGAAGGCCGCCTGGTACACCGAGGTGCGCCGGGCCGGCGCCATCGGCCGCAACGTCTTCTGGCCCGCGCCCAACGTCGACTCCGGGCTCGTCTCCCTGGTGCGCCGCCCCGGCCCGCCCGAGACCACCGCCTCCCGCGCGGAGGTGTTCGCCGTCGTCGACGCCGCGTTCGCCCAGCGCCGCAAGACGCTGCGGGCCGCCCTCGCCGGCTGGGCGGGTTCGGCCGCCGCCGCGGAGGCGGCGCTCACCGCCGCCGGGGTGTCTCCGCAGGCCCGCGGCGAGTCGCTGACCGTCGAGGAGTTCGCCCGCATCGCCGAGCACCGGCCCCGCTGACGCCACGGGCGTCCCCGCACCCGCCCCGGGCTCCCTCCGCCGCAGCTCCGGCCGCCCGGGTCCGGCACCGGCCAAGCCCAGCACCGACCAAGCCCCGCCGCAGCCCAGCGGTCGTAGCCCAGCCCCGCCGCGGCCCAGCCAAGCCGCAGCCCCGCACCCGCCCAGCAGAAAGGGGACGCCGCGTGAGCGCGCCCGTCACTGCCCGCGTCGCCGCCAAGGTCAACCTGCAACTCGCCGTCGGCGGCCTGCGCCCCGACGGCTTCCACGACCTCGCCACCGTCTTCCTCGCCGTCGACCTCCACGACGAGGTGACCGCCACCCCCGCCGACACCCTGCGGCTCACCGCCGAGGGGCCCGAGGCCGACCAGATCCCGCTGGACGGCGACAACCTCGCCGCCCGCGCCGCGACCCTGCTGGCCGAGCGGCACGGCGTGGCCCCGCTGGTCCACCTCCACATCGACAAGGCCATCCCGGTGGCCGGCGGCATGGCGGGCGGCAGCGCCGACGCGGCCGCGGCCCTCGTCGCCTGCGACGCCCTGTGGGGCACCGGCGCCGACCGCGCCGAACTCCTGGAGCTGAGCGCCGAGCTCGGCAGCGACGTCCCGTTCAGCCTGGTGGGCGGCGCCGCGATCGGCCGCAGCCGGGGCGAGGACCTCACGCCGGTGCCGGTCGGCGCGGACCTGCACTTCGTCTTCGCCGTCGCCGACGCCGGGCTGTCCACCCCGGCCGTCTTCCGCGAGTGCGACCGGCTGCGCGCCGAGTCGGGCGGGGGCGTCACCACCCTGGAGGTGCCCGACCCCGAGCCCTCGCCCCGGCTCCTGGCCGCCCTCGCCGACGGGGACGTCACCGCCCTGGCCGCCGCCCTGGCCGGCGCCAACGACCTCCAGCCGGCGGCGGTCTCGCTGCGCCCCGCCCTCGCCGCCACGCTCGACGCCGGCACCGGGGCGGGTGCACTGGCGGCACTGGTCTCGGGCTCCGGCCCGACCACGGCGTTCCTCGCCGCCGACGCCGGGCACGCCGAGCGGATCGCCGCGGCGCTGCGCGGGAGCGGCACCTGCCGTGCGGCGCACGTCGCCCGCGGGCCGGTGGCGGGGGCGACCCGCGTGGCGCGGCGGTAGCAGCGGCGAACCGCGAACCGCGGACCGCGACCGCAGGCCGGGGACACGGGCGGTGACGCGGGGACGGGCCCTGCGGTCAGCCCCCGCCGCGCCGTCCCGGCCGGTGCGGTGCCGGCCGGCCCCGGGCCTGGGCGCGGAACTCCAGCGGGGTGCGACCGTCGCGGGCACGGAAGAACTTCGCGAAGTCGCCCGGGTCGCGGAAGCCCACCTGCCGCGCCACCTCCGCCGAGGCGGCCTCGGTGTGCACCAGCAGCCGCTTGGCCTCCAACAGCACCCGGGCGTCAAGGTACTGCTTCGCGGTGGAGCCGGTCGCGGCCAGCGTCGCCCGGGTCAGGGTGCGGGTGCTCCAGCCCAGGGCCGCGGCGTAGTCACCGACCCGGTGGGTGCCGGCGAAGTCCCGCTCCACCGCGGCGCTGTAGGCGCGGAACGCCTCACCGCCGGCCGGTGAGGGGGCGGTCCCCGGGCCCGCGTGGGCCAGCCGCAGCAGCAGCACCCCGAGCAGCATCCGCAGGGTCTCGACGTGGACGTCCAGGGGGAGCGAGGCCAGGTCGGCGTACTCCTCCTCCAGGTGCCGCAGCGCCAGGTCCACCGCCGCCAGGTGCCGCCCCGCGGGTCTGACCGGCGACTGCTCGTAGGGCGGCTGGGCCGTCACGAACCCCGGCTGCCAGATGACGAAGGTGCCGCGCGCCGCCCGCAGGCCCGCCGGGTGGTACTGGTGCACCTGCCCGGCCCGCACCCACAGCCAGTCGCCCGCGCCCAGCACGTGCTCGGAGAAGTCCACGGTGTGCCCCAGCGTGCCGGAGCGCACGTGCAGCAGGTGGTGGAAGGTCGGGCGCATCGGTGAGGACAGCGGGATGCCGCGGCGGCGCCCGCGGCGCAGCAGCTCCTCGAAGTCCAGGACGTCCATGCCGAGCGGGGCGCCGAGCGAGGGCCGGTAGGAGACGTCGGTGATGCCGGCGTGACGCGGTCCGCCACCGGGGCTCCCGGCGGGCGGTGTCTTCCTCGAACGACCGTTTTCTCCCATGCTCAGTCCTCAGCGTACCGTCGCCCGCCGATTGCGGCTCCTACCGTCGTAGGGGGGCGGTACCCACCTGGGAATTCCGCCTCACCTGCGAGAACTCGGAAGGTGGAGGTGAGAAGCGGTGCGGCTGATCGTGGGAATGACCGGTGCCACGGGCGCGGTGCTCGGCGTCCGGCTGCTGGAGTGGCTGGCGGAACTTCCCGAGGTGGAGACCCACCTGGTGATGAGCCGCTGGGCGCGCGCCACGATCGAGCTGGAGACCGGCCGCACCGCCCGGGAGGTGGCTGCGCTCGCCGACGTCGTGCACGGCCCCGAGGACCAGGGCGCCACCGTCTCCTCCGGCTCCTTCCGCACCGACGGCATGATCGTCGTGCCCTGCTCGATGAAGACGCTCGCCGGCATCCGCGCCGGGTACGCGGACGGGCTGGTGGGCCGTGCCGCCGACGTCGTCCTCAAGGAACGCCGCCCGCTGGTGCTCGTCCCCCGCGAGACGCCGCTCAGCGAGATCCACCTGGAGAACATGCTGGCCCTGGCCCGCATGGGGGTGCGCATCGTGCCGCCGATGCCCGCCTTCTACAACGCGCCCCGGACCGTGGACGACATCGTCGACCACCTCACGGCCCGCGTCCTGGACCAGCTCGACCTGCCCGCGCCCGCCGCCCGCCGCTGGGAGGGCATGCGCGCCGCACGCACCGCCACCGACCGCCCCGGGGCGGCCGGGAAAGGAAACTGACCATGGCTTACGACGACCTCCGCGCCTTCCTCGACACGCTGCGCGAGGAGGGCCAGCTCCTCCACGTCACCGAGCAGGTGCTGCCCGAGCCCGACCTGGCCGCCGCCGCCAACGCCGCGGGCCGCATCGGCGAGGGCGCCCCCGCCCTCTACTTCGACGACGTGGCCGGTTTCGACGACGCCCGCATCGCACTCAACGTCCACGGCTCCTGGCGCAACCACGCCCTCGCCCTGGGCCTGCCCGTGGACACCCCCGTGCGCGAGCAGGTCGAGGAGTTCGCCCGCCGCTGGGACGCCTTCCCCGTCACCCCCGAGCGCCGCGAGGACGCGCCGTGGCGGGAGAACACCCTCACCGGCGAGGACGTCGACCTCTTCGCCGTCCTGCCGCTGTTCCGCCTCAACGACGGCGACGGCGGCTTCTACCTCGACAAGGCCGCCGTGGTCTCCCGCGACCCCGACGACCCGGACCACTTCGGCAAGCAGAACGTCGGCACCTACCGGATGGAGGTCGTGGGCCGCGACCGGCTCGCCATCCAGCCCGTCCCCATGCACGACATCGGCCTGCACCTGAAGGCCGCCGAGAGCCGTGGCGAGGACCTGCCCGTGGCCATCACCCTCGGCAACGACCCGGTCATCTCCATCGTCGCCGGCATGCCGATGGGCTACGACCAGTCCGAGTACGAGATGGCGGGCGCACTGCGCGGCGCCCCCGCACCCATCGCCACCGCCCCGCACACCGGCTTCGACGTGCCCTGGGGCTCCGAGGTCGTCATCGAGGGCGTCATCGAGAGCCGGGTGCGGGAGATCGAGGGCCCGTTCGGCGAGTTCACCGGCCACTACTCCGGAGGCCGCCGCATGCCCGTGATCCGCGTCGAGCGGATCTCCCACCGCTCCCACCCGGTCTTCGAGTCCCTCTACATCGGCATGCCGTGGACCGAGGTCGACTACCTGGTGGGCCCCAACACCTGCGTGCCGCTGCTCAAGCAGCTCCGGGCGGAGTTCCCCGAGGTGCGGGCCGTCAACGCCATGTACACCCACGGCCTCGCCGTGATCATCTCCACCGCCAAGCGCTACGGCGGCTTCGCCAAGGCCGTCGGCATGCGGGCCATGACCACGCCCCACGGACTGGGCTACGTCACCCAGGTCATCGTCGTGGACGAGGACGTCGACCCCTTCGACCTGCCGCAGGTCATGTGGGCGATGTCGGCCAAGGTCAACCCGGCCGAGGACGTGGTGATCCTGCCCAACCTGTCCGTGATGGCGCTGGCGCCCGCGGCCCAGCCCGCCGGCATCACCAGCAAGATGATCATCGACGCGACGACGCCGGTCGCCCCCGACGTCCGCGGCCACTTCGCCACCCCCGCCCGCGACCTGCCCGAGACCGCGCAGTGGGTGGAGCGCCTGAAGTCCCTCATCGCCGCCCAGTCCCGCTGACCCGCGACCCGTCAGGAAGGAAAGCCATGACCTGTTGCCCCCGCTGCGCCCACGAGGGCGTCGCCACCGTCACCACCTCCCCCGTCCCCGGCGTGTGGACGGTGCTGAGCTGCGAGCGCTGCCGCTACATGTGGCGCACCACCGAGCCGGGCCGCCGCACCCGCCGCGAGGAGTACCCGGAGGAGTTCCGCCTCACCGAGGCCGACATCGACGGGGCCCTGGAGATGCCGGTCGTGCCGCCGCTGCGGGGGTGAGGGACGACCGGGGGACGCTCGCGGCGCGGCACCGAGCCCGCCGCGCGGCGGCCGCTCAGGGCCTTCTCCCCGGGGGGCCGCTCCGGAGCGGGGAGACTCACTGCGCCTCGGCCCCCGCCCGCACCACGGCCGCCAGCGCGCGGGCCGTCGCCAGGTTGCAACGGCTCAGCTCGATGAGGGCGAACGGCCGGGCGCCGTAACAGGACAGCGTGTCGAGCCCCAGGGACGGCAGGACGATGCCCGCCGCCGTGAGCGCGGCACGTACCTCCTCGCCCACCTCCCGGGACGCCGTCAGCCCACCCGCCGGGCCCGACTACGCTGGGGAGCCGGCCCGGCTCGAAGACGCCAGGCCGTCCCCGTCCACGTCACAGGAGCGAGATGGCCGCGAACCTCGTCAATCTGGAAGCCGTCGGCAAGGCGTACGCGCTGCGCACGCTGCTGGACGGTGTCTCCCTCGGCGTCAGCGAGGGGGACCGGATCGGCGTCGTGGGCCGCAACGGCGACGGCAAGTCCACACTGATCCGCATCCTCGCCAAACTCGACGACGCCGACCGGGGCCGCGTCACCCACACCAGCGGCCTGCGGCTGGGGGTGCTCACCCAGCACGACTCCCTCGACCCCGGGGCCACCGTCCGCCACGAGGTCATCGGGGACCTCGCCGACCACGAGTGGGCCGGCGACGCCAAGATCCGCGACGTCCTCACCGGCCTGTTCGGCGGCCTGGACCTGCCGGGCTTCCCGCAGGGTCTGGACACCGTCATCGGGCCGCTCTCCGGCGGTGAGCGGCGGCGCATCGCGCTGGCCAAGCTCCTCGTCGCCGAGCAGGACCTGGTCGTGCTGGACGAGCCCACCAACCACCTCGACGTCGAGGGCATCTCCTGGCTCGCCGACCACCTGCGGGCCCGCCGCTCCGCCCTCGTCGTCGTCACCCACGACCGCTGGTTCCTGGACCGGGTCTGCACCCGCATGTGGGACGTGCAGCGCGGTGACGTCCACGAGTACGAGGGCGGCTACAGCGACTACGTCTTCGCCCGCGCGGAGCGGGAGCGCATCGCCGCCACCGAGGAGGCCAAGCGGCAGAACCTGATGCGCAAGGAGCTGGCCTGGCTGCGCCGCGGCGCCCCGGCCCGCACCAGCAAGCCCCGGTTCCGCATCGAGGCCGCCAACGAGCTCATCGCCGACGTGCCGCCACCCCGCGACAACGCCGAGCTGATGAAGTTCGCCACCTCGCGGCTGGGCAAGACCGTCTTCGACCTGGAGGACGTCACCGTCCAGGCCGGCCCCAAGCTGCTGCTCAAGCACCTGACCTGGCAGCTCGGGCCCGGCGACCGCATCGGCCTGGTCGGCGTCAACGGCGCCGGCAAGACCTCGCTGCTGCGCGCCATGGCCGAGGCCGCCCGCACCGAGGGCGAGGAGCAGCCCGCCGGCGGGCGGATCAAGGTCGGCCGCACCGTGAAGCTGGCCTACCTCAGCCAGGAGGTCGCCGAGCTCGACCCCACCTGGCGGGTGCTGGAGGCGGTGCAGAACGTCCGCGAGCGCGTCGACCTCGGCAAGGGCCGGGAGATGACCGCGGGCCAGCTCTGCGAGAAGTTCGGCTTCACCAAGGAGAAGCAGTGGACGCCGGTCGGCGACCTCTCCGGCGGTGAGCGGCGGCGCCTGCAGATCCTGCGGCTGCTGATGGACGAGCCCAACGTCCTCTTCCTCGACGAGCCCACCAACGACCTCGACATCGAGACGCTCACCCAGCTAGAGGACCTCCTGGACGGCTGGCCGGGCACACTGGTGGTCATCAGCCACGACCGGTTCTTCATCGAGCGGACCACCGACCGGGTGCACGCCCTGATGGGCGACGCCACGCTGCGGATGCTGCCGCGCGGCATCGAGGAGTACCTGGAGCGCCGGGAGCGGATGGTCCAGGCCCCCGCCCAGCCGGCGCCGGGGGCGGGTGCTCCCGCGCCGCAGGGGGAGACCGCGCAGGCGGCGCCGCAGAAGTCGGCCGCTCAGGTGCGGGCCGCGCAGAAGGAGCTGCAGAAGATCGAGCGCCGGCTGGACCGGATCTCCGGGAGCGAGTCCGAGCTGCACGCGCGGATCGCCGAGCACGCCACCGACTTCGCGAAGGTCGCCGAGCTCGACGCCGAGCTGCGCGGGCTGGCGGAGGAGCGCGAGGAGCTGGAGTCGCGCTGGCTGGAGCTGGCCGAGGACGCGTGAGCGGCGGGGCCCGGCCGGGCCCCGCCCCCGGCGCGGTGCCCGCTCAGTCCGCGGGCTGCGCCGACGCCTCCTGCGGCCCCCGCTCGTCCTCCGGCACCACGATGACCCAGTGCGTGGCGCTGCGCGGCCGCAGGTAGACCGCCCAGTACAGGGCGGCCAGCACCACGATGGCGCCGGTGATGGCCAGGCTGCTCCAGCTCTGCTGCGTCAGCACCCACGCCAGCACCAGCACGAGGACGGCGGGGATCACCGGCCACAGCGGCATCCGCCAGGCCAGGCGGTCGCGGTGGACGCCGCGGCGGGCCATCAGGGCGCCGAGCGAGACGAACAGGTACATCGCGGCCACGGCGACGCCGGTGACCTCGCTGAGGGTGTCCAGGTCGACGAAGCAGAGCACCGCGCCCGGCACGCCCACCACCAGCGTGGAGACCCACGGCGACCCGAAACGCCGGCCGACGTGGCCCAGCGCGCGGTTGACGGGGCGGGGCCAGGCCGCGTCCCGGGCCGAGGCGAACAGCACCCGCGAGTTCTGGATGACCATGACGATGGCCGCGTTGACGATGGCCAGGGCGATGCAGAGGCTGACGAAGGTGCCGACGGCGGAGTTGCTCCAGCCCCGCACCAGGCCGGCGACGTCACCGGTGGCCAGGGTCTTCAGGTCGGGCGCGCCCAGGGTGATGGCGACGACGGGGACGAGGATCACGACGACCCCGACCACCAGCGTCCACAGCACGGTCCGGGAGACGGTGCGGTGCGGTTCCTTCATCTCCTCCGCCAGGTACACGGCGGTGGAGAAGCCCTGGAGGATGAAGAGCGCCGCGGCGAGCCCGGTGACCACCAGCCCCGCGGTGACGGCGGTGTGCCCCGCCCCGGAGGCCATCACGGGGTGCAGCAGGACCGAGGCCGGACGGTGGGCGTGCGAGAAGCCCAGGGCGGCCACGACGCCGCAGGCGACGACCTCCAGCACCAGGAAGACGCCGGTGATCCAGGCGTTGGCCCGCAGGTCCAGCAGGCCCATCACGGTGGAGAGCAGCATGACGGCCGCGCCGGTCCACTGGGCGTTCAGGTGGAGCACCGGCGCGAGGTACTCCGCGGTCCCCAGCGCGATGATCGGCGGCACCACCATGACGACGACCAGCGACAGGATGAAGACCAGCCACCCGGCCAGGCGCCCCATCAGCGTCCCCACCATGGCGTACTCGCCGCCGGAACTCGGTATGAGAGTGCCCAGTTCGGAGTAGGTGAAGGCGACGCCCACGCAGAGCACCGCGGCGATCGCGATGACCAGTGCCGTCCCCGTGCCCAGGCTCGCGAAGCTGCCGGGGACCACCACGAACAGCGAGGAGGCGGGGGTCAGGCAGGAGAGGGTGAGCAACGTGCCGCCGAGCACCCCCAGGGAGCGTTTGAGCCCTTCCGGCCGGTCGTCGGCGGGGGCGGCGGGAACAGGGGGATCGGTCGTGGGGGGCGGGGAGAGCTTCTCGGTCATGCGGTTCCCGTCAGTGTGAGCAGGAGTGGTGCGTATCGCCTCCGGGACGAGCGTGTCCTCGGGCGAGGACACGGGAACCGGCGTTCACCTGCCGGTGTCCGGCATGAAACCCGCGGGGGACCAGTGCGTCAAGAGTTCTCAGACGACGGAATCCGCAGCGAGAAGGGGCCTTTGGTCGTTAAATCGTCTGTCTCACAGGGGGAATGGTCCGCAATCCGTGCTTGTCAGGGAGAGGGAAACTTTTCCCGGGTCCCGGGTCGGACACCGGATGCGCCAGTGGGGCCCCACGGCGGCCGGCGCCGGCGCCCCACCGTTGCGCAGGGGGCGGGCAGCACGCTCACCGGGCGGGCCGCCGCCGGCCGTGCGGGAACCGTCCCGTTACCCCCGGGGAGCGTGTAACTTCGCGGGTCAGGACCGGCGTTCGCGAGAAGGGCCGGACGAGGAACGGTCGCGGGGCGCTGGGCGCCCGCCGGGAGGCGGGAGGCCGGCAGCCGCCCGGTGGCGCGCCGGAGGTGGACGGGATGGGTGTCAGGCTCGTGGTGGTCGACGACCACCGGCTGCACGCGGAGGCACTGGCCTCGGCGCTGCGCCAGCGAGGGCACCGGGTGCTGGCCGCCACGGCGCCGGCACACCTGGCGGCCGAGGCGGTGGCCGCGCGCTCGCCCGAGGTCTGCCTGTTCGGCACCGCGCGTCCCACGGCCGAGGGCGTCTTCGACCCCGTCGAACGCATCCGCCGGGACCGTCCGCAGGTGGCGGTGGTGGTGCTGGGGCCGGTGCCGAGCCCCCGGGGCGTGGCGGCGGCGTTCGCGGCGGGCGCCTGCGGCTACGTCCGGCACGACGAGCGCATCGAGGGCGTGGAGCGGGCGCTGGCCAAGGCGCGGGCGGGGGAGGTGGCGGTGGCGCCCCGGCTGCTGCGCGAGGCGTTCGAGGACCTGCTCAACCCGGGGGAACAGCCGCAGGACGAGGCGGCCCGGCTGCTGCGGCTGCTGACCGGCCGGGAGGTGGAGGTGCTGCGGCGGGTCGCCGAGGGCGAGGACACCCGGCTGATCGCCGCCGGCATGGGCATCGCACCGAGCACCGCCCGCACCCACATACAGCGGATACTGGTCAAGCTGGAGGTCGGCTCCCGGCTGGAGGCGGCGGCCCTGGCGGCCCGCACCGGCCTGCTGGTCCGCGCCGCACAGGGGCCCGGCGAGGACGCGGCGTACCCGGGCTGACCGCGGGCGCCGGTGGTGCCGGAACGGCTCGGGGCCGCCCGGGCGCGTGCGCGCGCCGGACGGCCCCGTGAGGTCTCGCCGCTGCTACTCCTTGTCGGCGACGGCCTCCGCGATGTCCTCGGCCGTGGGCGGCTGGGTGGGCCGCAGCCACATCCACAGCAGGAACAGCAGCCCGAGGATCAGCATGCCGATGCCGGTCCACAGGTTGATGTTGACGTCCTGGGCCTTCTTGATGTCCGCGTCCGACGCCGTGAAGCCGGCGATGGTCACGATGACGCCGTAGAGGACGAACAGGCCGCCGATGATGCGGCGCACGTCGAACAGCCGGGCCGCGCTCGCGGACTTCCGCTCCAGGTCCTGGACGTCCTTCTGGAAGTCCTTGGGTTCACTCATGGTCGTACCTCACAAGCTCGTCGCTGAGCGCGTCAGAGGGAGAAGGGGATGTAGCAGATGACGGCGAGGGCGATGGCCCCCCAGCCCAGCAGGGCGGGCTTGCGGTACCAGGCGTCGTCACCCTCCGCGGGCAGCTCCTCCATGCCGGGGGAGCGGGTGCCGTAGACCAGGCCGGCCAGCGACTCCGCGCTCTTGGGCTTGGTGAACATCGTGACCAGGAACATCACGACGGCGCCGAGGACGAACGCGACGATCGAGGAGACGAAGTTGGCGCCCTGGTCGGAGGGGATGTCGATGACCCCGCCCTTGTAGAGCCAGAAGTAGTTGACCATCGCGCCGACGGTGCCGGCGAGCAGACCCCAGAAGCCGGCGGCGGCGGTGGTGCGCTTCCAGAACATGCCGATGATGAAGACCACGAACAGCGGCACGTTGAAGAAGGAGAACAGCGTCTGCAGGTAGTTCATGATGTTGCTGAACGACCCGGCGATGAACGCGGTACCCATGCCGATCAGCACGCCGACGGCGGTGACGACCCGGCCGGTCTTCAGGTAGTAGGAGTCCGGGCGGCCCTTCTTGACGTACGCGGCCCAGATGTCGTTGGTGAAGACCGTGTTGAACGAGGAGACGTTGGCGGCCATACCGGCCATGAACGCGGCGAGCAGACCGGTGACGGCGATGCCCAGCACACCGTTGGGCAGCAGGTCGCGCATGAGCACCGGGATGGCGTCGTTGTACTGCAGGCCGCCCTTGGTCTTGCCGAGCGTCGGCTCCAGGGCGAGGGCGATCAGGCCGGGGACGACGACCACGGCCGGGATGAGGATCTTCGGGAACGCGGCGATCAGCGGGGTGCGCTTGGCGGCGGAGAGGTTCTTCGCGGACAGGGCGCGCTGCACCTCGGCGAAGTTGGTCGTCCAGTAGCCGAAGCTCATCACGAAGCCGAGGCCCAGCACGATGGTCAGCCAGTTGGCGCCGAGCGGGTTGGGGTGGCCGATGCCGGTGCCCTGCCACGCCGTCATGAAGGCGTCACCGTGGCTGTGGGTCAGCTTGTCCGAGAGGCCGCCCCAGCCGCCGACCCGCTTCAGGCCGAGGATGGTCAGCGGGACGAGGGCCGCGAGGATCACGAAGAATTGCAGCACCTCGTTGTAGATGGCCGAGGAGAGGCCGCCGATCGTGATGTAGGCCAGGACGAAGAGGCCGGCGACCACGATCGCCACCCACTGCGGCCAGCCCAGCAGCGCCTGGAGCACGAGCGCCATCGCGTACAGGTTGACGCCGGCGATCAGCACCGAGGAGACCGCGAAGATGATCGAGGACAGCAGGTGCGAGGACGGACCGAACCGGTGGAGCAGGAACTCCGGCACGCTGCGGACCTTGGAGCCGTAGTAGAACGGCATCATCACCAGGCCGAGGAAGACCATCGCGGGGATGGCGCCGACCCAGTACCAGTGGACGGTGTAGATGCCGTACTGCGCGCCGTTGGCCGCCATGCCGAGGATCTCGGTGGCGCCGAGGTTGGCCGCGACGAACGCCAGCCCGGTGACCCAGGCGGGGAGCGAGCGGCCGGAGAGGAAGAAGTCCAGGCTCGTCTTGACGCTTCGCCTGGCTGCGAAGCCGATGCCCAGAACGACGATGAAGTAGATCGCCAGGATGGTGTAGTCGAGCCCGTTTGTGGGGAGCCGAAGCCCTTCGGCCAACGTGATCATGGGGGGCACTCACTTCTCCGGGTTCTGGGGCGGACCCCCAGAAGGCACAGCGGTGTGCGGTTTCGGAACGAGCGAAAAGCTACGCGTGGTCTTACAGAAACTGAACACTTCTGTTGCTTCTGTGTGTTGGATTGTGATCGGCGTGCCCGACTTGCGGTGCTTGTGGTGATAAGTCGATTCACCCCTCGTAACATTGACGCGACTGTTGGTTCATGGTTCATTGTGTTGGCTTGTGTTTTATTGTGAGCGTGGAGGCGGCTCGGTGAAGAAGACGACGACGAAGCTGGCGGACGGCCGGGAACTGATCTACTACGACTCGCGCGAGGACGTCGTGCGGGACGCCGTCGACCGGCGGCCCCTGGACCCGGTCACCACGGCCTCCGAGATCCGCCACGACCGGCTCCTGGGCGACGCCGTCGCCGTCGCCTCCCACCGCCAGGGCCGCACCCACCTGCCGCCGGCCGACCAGTGCCCGCTGTGCCCCTCCCGCGAAGGGCGTCTCTCGGAGGTCCCCGACACCGACTACGAGGTCGTCGTCTTCGAGAACCGCTTCCCCTCCCTCTCCGGCGAGAACGGCCGCTGCGAGGTCGTCTGCTTCACCTCCGACCACCAGGCGTCCTTCGCCGACCTCAGCGAGGAGCAGGCCGCCCTCGTCCTTGCGGCGTGGACCGACCGCACCGTCGAACTCGCCCGGCACCCCGGCGTCGAGCAGGTCTTCTGCTTCGAGAACCGCGGCGAGGAGATCGGCGTGACCCTCGGCCACCCCCACGGCCAGATCTACGCCTACCCCTTCACCACCCCGCGCACCGGGCGGATGCTCGACAACCTCGCCGCCCACCACCGCGCCACCGGGGAGAACCTCTTCGACGAGGTCGTCGCCGGTGAACTCGCCGACGGGCGCCGCGTGGTGCTGGAGACCGACCACTGGGTCGCCTTCGTCCCCTACTCCGCGCACTGGCCCTACGAGGTGCACCTCTACCCCCGCCGCCGCGTCCCCGACCTGCCCGCCCTCGGCGAGGAGGCCCGCGCCGAGTTCCCCGGCGTCTACCTCGAACTGCTGCGCCGCTTCGACCGGATCTTCCCCGACCCGGCCGCGGACACCGCCGACCCCAGCGCCCCCGGACTGGAGCGCACCCTGAAGACGCCGTACATCGCCGCCTGGCACCAGGCCCCCTTCGGTGACTGGTCCGCCCGCGGTGTGGGCCGTGAGGAGTACGCACTCCACCTGGAGCTTTTCACCATCCGCAGGACTTCCGGCAAGCTGAAGTTCCTCGCGGGTTCCGAGTCCGGCATGAACGTGTTCATCAACGACGTGCCGCCGGAGGCTGCGGCCGGACGACTGCGGGAGGTAGCGGAGAAGTGAGCAACAAGTACCTGGTCACAGGTGGTGCGGGCTACGTGGGCAGCGTGGTGGCGACCCACCTGCTGGAGGCGGGCCACGAGGTCGTCGTCCTGGACGACCTCTCCACCGGTCACCGCGAAGGGGTGCCGGCCGGCGCTGAGTTCGTCGAGGGCCGCATCCAGGACGCCGGCAAGTGGCTCGACCCCAGCTTCGACGGGGTCCTGCACTTCGCCGCCTTCTCCCAGGTCGGCGAGTCCGTCGTCAACCCCGAGAAGTACTGGCGCAACAACGTGGGCGGCACCGTCGAGCTGCTGACCGCCATGCGCGAGGCGGACGTGCGCCGGCTGGTCTTCTCCTCCACGGCCGCCACCTACGGCGAGCCGCAGCGCAGCCCCATCACCGAGGCCGACCCCACGGCCCCCACCAATCCCTACGGCGCCAGCAAGCTCGCCGTGGACCACATGATCAGCGGTGAGTGCGCCGCCCATGGTCTGGCCGCGGTCTCGCTGCGCTACTTCAACGTCGCGGGCGCCTACCGCGAGGCCGGTGAGCGCCACGACCCCGAGTCGCACCTCATCCCGCTCGTCCTCCAGGTCGCCCAGGGCCGCCGCGAAGCCGTCTCCGTCTTCGGCGACGACTACCCCACGCCCGACGGCACCTGCGTGCGCGACTACATCCACGTCGCCGACCTCGCCGAGGCGCACCTGCTCGCCCTCGACGCCGCCACCGGGGGCGAGCACCTGATCTGCAACCTCGGCAACGGCAACGGCTTCTCGGTCCGCGAGGTGATCGAGACCGTCCGCAAGGTCACCGGCCACCCGATCCCCGAGGTCGCCGCGCCGCGTCGCGGCGGTGACCCGGCCACCCTCGTCGCCTCCGCGCAGACCGCCTACGACCGGCTCGGCTGGCGCCCCAGCCGCGCCGACCTCGCCGGCATCGTCGCCGACGCCTGGGACTTCGCCCAGCGCCTGGCACAGGAGAAGTCCGCCGCCGGCCCCACCGCAGCACAGGAGTCCCAGTCATGACCGCGCCCTCCGCCGAGTCCGTCGCCCAGGGGTTCCGGGAGCTGTACGGGGACGCCCCCGACGGTGTGTGGGCCGCCCCCGGCCGCGTCAACCTCATCGGCGAGTACACCGACTTCAACGAGGGGTTCGTCATGCCCCTCGCCCTGCCGCACGCCGCGGTCGCCGCCGTGTCCCGGCGCACCGACGGCCGTCTGCGGCTGCATTCCGCGGACATCGACGCCCCCCTCGTCGAACTGCGCGTCGAGGAGCTCACCCCGCACTCCGACGGTGGCTGGGCCGCCTACCCCGCGGGCGTGGTCTGGGCGCTGCGGGAGGCCGGCCACCAGGTGAGCGGTGCGGACCTGCACCTGGCCTCCACCGTCCCCACCGGCGCCGGACTCTCCTCCTCCGCGGCGCTGGAGGTGGTCACCGCCTTCGCGCTCAACGACCTGTTCGACCTCGGCCTGGCCCCGGCCGAACTGGCCCGCACCGCCCAGCGCGCCGAGAACGACTTCGTCGGCGTGCCCTGCGGCGTGATGGACCAGATGGCCTCGGCCTGCGGCGAGGAGGGCCACGTCCTGCACCTGGACTGCCGCGACCTGTCCACCCGTCAAGTTCCCTTCGACCTGGCCGCCGTCGGGCTGCGGCTCCTCGTCGTCGACACCCGCGTCAAGCACGCGCTCGGCGACGGCGGCTACGCGGAACGCCGCGAGGGCTGCGAGGCCGGCGCCCGCGCCCTGGGCGTCTCCCACCTGCGGGACGTCGCTCACGAGGAGCTCGACGCGGCGCTGGAGCGGCTCACCGACGAGCGGGTGCGGCGCTACGTGCGCCACGTCGTCAGCGACGACCACCGGGTGGAGCAGGTCGGCGCCCTGCTGGACGCGGGCGACGTCCGCGCCATCGGCCCGGTCCTCACCGAGGGCCACCGCTCCCTCCGCGAGGACCTGCGCATCTCCTGCCCCGAACTCGACCTGGTCGTCGAGACGGCGGCCCAGGCGGGAGCGCTGGGCGCGCGCATGACCGGCGGCGGCTTCGGCGGCTCGGCGATCGTGCTGGTCGAGGAGGCCGAGGCGGAGACCGTCGGCAAGGCCGTCACCGAGGCGTTCGCCGCGGCCGGCTTCACCGCGCCCCGCGTCTTCACGGCGCTGCCCGGCGCGGGCGCCCGCCGCCTGGCGTAGGGCTGCAACGGCGCGAAGGGCCGGGCCCCCAGCGGGGCCCGGCCCTTCGCCGTCACCGGCCGGGGCGGCGGACCGGGCGTGGGTGGTAGAGGGCCACCGCCCCGGCCGTCTGCCGCCTACCCGCCCGCGGAACGGCCAAGGGGGCACCCGTTCATCCCCGCACGTCCCGCCTCCTCGCGCCGGTACGCGCCGCGCCGCGGTGTCGGCTCGCCCACACCGTCCGGGACGGGAGGGATGGGTGGGACGAACAGGGGTACTGAGGGTGCGGACGAGACACCCCGAGGTGGTGGTGCACAGGAGCGGACGGGGAGTGAGGACGGGAATGGAGAAGGCGGCCGGCGGAACCGACGCCCAGGGCGCGGGCGGGCAGAGCAGGTGGACCCGGATCGAGCAGTGGTGGCGGCGTGCCCTGCGCAGCGACGGCCACGAACGCCACACCCTTCTCCTGATCCTCAAGAGCACCCTGGCCGCCACCGGGTCCTGGGTGATCTCCCATGACGTCATGCAGGCCCAGTCCCCGGCCTTCGCCCCCTTCTCGGCCATCCTCATCATGCAGGTCACGGTGTACCAGTCGGTGGTGCAGTCGCTGCGGTACGTGGGGGCGGTCGCCGCGGGGGTCGCGGTGCAGGCGGCCCTGGGGTTCGTCCTCGGCCCCGACCTGCTGACCTTCGTACTGGTCGCCCTCATCGGTCTGACCCTCGCCCGCTGGCCCGCGCTCGGCTCCCAGGGCTCCCAGGTCGTCACCGCCGCCTTCTTCGCCTTCTCCACCTACGTCGGCGCCACCAGCACCGTCCATAAGGTGACACAGCTCGGCCAGATCATCCTCCTGGTGCTCATCGGCTGCGGCGTGGGCGTGCTGGTCAACCTGGCCGTGGTGCCCCCCATGCGGTACCGCAGCGCCGAGTACGGCATCCGTACGCTGGCGCAGTCCCTCCACGGCCTCGTCGACGACATGGAGCCTGCCCTGCGCGAAGGGGAACTGGACGAGGAGAGCACCTCCCAGTGGCGTTCGCGGGCCATGGCCACCGAGAGCGAGATCCGGCAGGCCAGGTCCGGTCTGGAGACGGCACGCGAGAGCCTGTACTGGAACCCCCGCCGGCTGCTGCGCCGCCACCGGGGCCTGGACGCCGGCTTCACCGGCTACGAGGAGGTCCTCAAGGCGCTGGAGCGCACCCTGTACCAGGTCTCCTCCCTCACCCGCAGCCTCGACCAGTGGCAGTCCCGCGAGGTGTCCGAGGACGACGGCGACTACCGGGCCTTCCTGGGGTGCTACGCCGAGTTCCTGTCCTCCGTGGGAGAGATCGCCAGGGTCCTCGGCACCCTCGACGAGGACTCCCTGGTCGACCAGGCGCGGCAGCTGTGCGGCCTGGCGGACGAGGCGCAGCGGTGCCGGCGCGAGGTCTCCGAGCACGCCGACCGCGAGAATCTCCCCCTGACCGACCCGTCCCTGCCCTACGGCGTGCTGGTGGTCGAGGCGACCCGGCTGATGGAGGAGTTCCAGCACACCTGCGACATCCTGCAGAGCAACGTGGACGAGGCCGAGGGCAGGTCCGGCGAGGCCGGCTGCGCCGCCGCGGAGGACACCTCCCGCTCCGAGACCGACTCCGGGGGCTCGGAGTCCTCCGGTGACGCCGGGCAGGCCGTACAGGCAAGCCGCTCCGGTGAGGACGACCCGCGAGGAGCCGGTGACGGTACGGCCGGCGGGAGGAGCCAGGACAAGCCGCGTCCGGGCGGGGCACCACGGGGCGACTGAGTCGCCGGAACGTCGGGCCACCGGGACCGGGTCTCAGGGCGCCGAGTCGTCGTGTCGTCGTGTCGTCGTGTGGTCGTGGCGTCGTGGTGACGGTGCCCCCGGTGGCCGGTGGCCGGTGGCCTGCCCGGCAGAGCCCGTTTCAGGGGTCACGTCAGGGGAGGCTCGCCCGGTGCCCCGCCGGTGCGCCCGTGCGGGAGCGGTCACCACCTCACCAGGAATCCGGTACCGCGGGGACGATTCGGGCCATCCAGGCCCCGGGTTTGCCATTCCCGCCCACGCAGCGTTCCCGGCCCCGTACGCTGAGCGCGTCATCGGCGGGGCCGACACCCGGACGGTGCCCGGTCGTCCGCCGCGCCTTCGTGCGCGCCGCGGTGCCTGTGCCAGGGCGCCCGCGCGGGGGGTGTCCCGCCCGGGTCCGCCGTCCGCGGCTCGGTCCCGTCCCGCGTCCTGCCCCGTGGCCGGTCACTCGTCCCTGTGGCCGGCGCTCCACCGTCCCCTTCCGCTGCCAGCCCGTCCCGTCGTCCACCGCCGACCACACCGCCGAACAGTCCCGGAACAGGGGGTCTGACGTTGCGCCGCATCAGGGTTCTCGTCGTCGACGACCACCGGATCTTCGCCGAATCCCTGGCCGCCGCCCTGGCGGCCGAGCCGGACCTGGAGGTCTCGGCGGCCGGCAGCGCGGTCGCGACGGTGCGTGCGGTCGAGCGGGCGGCGGGGGAGGGGCGGCCCTACGCGGTGCTCCTGGTGGACGCCCACCTCGGCGAGGCACAGGGGCAGCCCGCCGGCTCCGTCGCGTCCGCCGCGGGCGCGGAGCGGGACGGCATCCAGCTGATCACAGCCGTCCACACCGACCACCCCGCCCTGCACGCCGTGGTGCTCGCCGAGCGGGACGACCCGCGGCAGGCCGCCGCCGCGCTGGCCGCCGGAGCAGCGGGCTGGGTCGCCAAGGACTCCTCGCTCGCCCGGCTGGTGGCCGTGGTGCGGGGGGTGCTGCGCGGCGAGACCCACCTGCCGCCGGCCCTGCTGACCGGCGTCCTGCGGGAGCTGACCGCGGCCCGTCGCTACCGCAGCGAGAGCGAGCGGCTGGTGGCCGCCCTCACCCCGCGGGAGCAGGAGGTGCTGCGCTGCATGGTGGCCGGGCTCGGGCGCAAGGCGGTCGCCGAACGCCTCTTCCTCTCGCCGCACACCGTCCGCACCCACATGCAGAACGTGCTGGGGAAACTCGGGGTGCACTCCACTCTCGCCGCGGTCGCGCTCGCCAGGAAGGCGGGTGTCGGCCCGGTCGACACCGGGCCGCGGGGGCCTGGTCCCGCCCTGCCGCGGCCCGGGGCCGTGCCGGGCGAGGAGGCTGCGGCAGCCGCCGGCGGGGTGGACGCGGTGCTGGAACAGCCGGCCCAGTGACCGCAGCGGGGTCCGCCTACTCCGGGATGTGGGCGCCCGAGGGCATGCCCTCCGCGACGTAGGCCTCGTACAGCGGCAGGAAGGGCTCGGCGCCCTCCCGGTGGGGCCCGGTGGGTGTCTCCCCGGCCAGCAGGCGGCGCAGCTCGGTCAGGCAGACGGTCCACCCGGCGGCGTTGCGGGCCGCGGCGTCCTCGGCCGCCAGCACGTCGACGAGGGTCAGCTCGCTGCCGCCCCCGCTGGTCTCCCGCACGGTCAGGTACACCTCGTCGTCACCCCAGGTGAAGCCGAAGCGGTGGGGCGGGTCGAAGACGAGCACGGTGCCGCCCGCCGTCTCGGCGTAGGGGTCGCCCGTGAAGGAGATGGCCGACCCCGCCCGCTCCTCGTCGTAGGCCACGGCGGAGGGGAACCAGCCGGGCAGCTCCTGCGGGTCGCTCACGGCCGCCCACACCCGCTCGACCGGGTAGGGGTAGATGCGCGTGAACCGCACGGCGGACCGCCCGTCGACGGAAGTCAGCTCTCCGCGTTCCACGGTGGTTCTCCTCGCTCGCGGGACCGGTGGGGCTGCGGCGCCCCGCACCGGCGGTGGGACTGCCATTGTCGGCGGGCGGGAGGCGGAACGCGAGTGCCGGGGGCGGATGTCCGGCGATGCCACCGGGGCGGACGCGGCCGGCTCCGCCCGCGCCGGCCGGGTCAGCCGGGGGTGTTGTCGAAGGGCGCGGTCAGCCGTCGCAGCAGTGTGGCCAGCTCGCCCCGCTGGTGCCGGGAGAGCTCGGCCAGCAGCGAACGCTCGTGCGCCAGCAGCCCGGCCAGCGACTCGTCGGCCTTGTCCCGCCCCTCGGCGGTCAGCCGGACCAGCACCCCCCGCCGGTCGCTGGGGTCGGGCCCGCGCTCCACCAGCCCCTTCTTGGCGAGGCGGTCGATGCGGTTGGTCATCGTCCCGGAGGTCACCAGGGTCTGGGTGAGCAACTGCCCCGGGGAGAGCTGGTAGGGATGGCCGGCCCGACGCAGGGCGGTGAGGACGTCGAACTCCCAGGGCTCCAGGCCGACCTCCGAGAAGGCCAGCCGGCGGGCCCGGTCGAGGTGGCGCGCCAGGCGGCTCACCCGGCTCAGCACCTCCAGTGGTTCCACGTCGAGGTCCGGGCGCTCGCGGCGCCAGGCTGCCACCAGACGGTCGACCTCGTCCTCCATGGTGATCAGTGTAAGGGGTCTGTCGACATGAAGTCTCTTGACATCAAGATATAATGGGGGGAAGGATTGGGCATCGTCGGCGAGTAGCACGTTCGCACCCCACGACGTCCCCCCGCCTCCGCGAAGGAAACCCGACATGGACCTCGCACCCACCTGGGACCCCCAGCAGTACCTGCGCCACGCCGCGCACCGCACCCGCCCCTTCCGCGACCTGCTCGCCCGCGTCCCCGAACTGCCCGCGGCCGGCCGCCCGGCCCGGATAGCCGACCTCGGCTGCGGCCCCGGCAACGTCACCGCCCTCCTCACCGAGCGGTGGCCGGACGCACACGTCACCGGCCTCGACAGCTCCCCCGACATGCTCAAGGAGGCCGCCGGCCACGCCGGACCGACCCCCGGCGGCGGCCACCTGGACTTCGCGCCCGCCGACGCCACCGACTGGACGCCCGAGACCGCCTACGACCTCATCGTCTCCAACGCCGCCCTGCAGTGGGTCCCCGACCACCCGTCCTCGCTCCCCGGCTGGATCGACTCGCTGCGCCCCGGCGGCACCCTCGCCTTCCAGGTCCCCGGCAACTTCACCTCCCCCAGCCACGCCCTCCTCGGCGAACTGTGCGAGACGCCGCGCTGGCGGGAGCGGCTCGCCGGCCACGGCAGGCGCTTCGTCCACATCCTCAGCGCCGCCGGCTACCTCGAACTCCTCCTCGCCCACGGCGGATGCACCGTCGACGCCTGGGAGACCACCTACGTCCAGCTGCTCCAGGGCCAGGACGCCGTACTGGACTGGGTCAAGGGCACCGCGCTGCGCCCCGTCCTGACGGCCCTGGAGGGCGACCCGCAGGCCCAGCAGGAGTTCGTCGAGGAGTACCGCGACCTGCTGCGGGAGGCGTACCCGCCGGGGCCGCAGGGCACCCTCTTCCCCTTCCGCCGCATCTTCGCCGTCGCCACCCGCACCGACGGCCCGCAGTAACCGCCCGCGCAGCCGTGCGGCCCGGGCCGCGCACGCACGACTGCGACAGCACGCCGAAGGGCCCCGCCCTCCACGAGACGCTGTTGGTTAATTCGGGCCCTGCTTTGCCCCGTCGAGCGTCAGCTCGACGGGGCAAAGTGCTGCGAAGTGGCTGGTGCGGGTGCGGGCCCG